>JALOPK010000466.1 GCA_025453925.1 Candidatus Eiseniibacteriota bacterium
ATACACGATACCGTTCACAGGTATTGCCGCTCCATCCGACGCCGGGTCCGCCTCAAACGAGGCCGTGAGCTTCGCCGCATACCGCATCCTGAAGCACCGATTCCAGTTCTCACCCGGCGCTCCGTCAGCCATGCGTCGATTCGATTCGTTGATGGTGACGCTGGG
Organism: Candidatus Eiseniibacteriota bacterium; assembly: GCA_025453925.1. Lineage (GTDB taxonomy): Bacteria > JAFGKV01 > JAFGKV01 > JAFGKV01 > JAFGKV01 > JAFGKV01. The sequence continues at coordinate 166 of JALOPK010000466.1, forward strand.
ATACGATACGTCGTTCGTCTCCGTTGCCTACGGCTCCGGTCCTCCGGCGGCGCTTGGCAACTACATCGCCCAATCGGTGATCGCCTATGGTCTCCAGGACGGTTCGAATGAGGCGAACGGCTATGTCAATCAATTCTACGCGCCCGTCAACCTGCCCATCAACCCGATGGTCCCGGGCAATCCGCTCCTCTTCGACCCGAACCGATGGCAGCCGATCACAGTGGGCACGTTCATCGATCAGGCGGGAAATCAGATCCCGGTCAGCACGCCGCCGTTCCTCGGTGCCGAATGGGGGCGGGTGACGCCTTTCGCCTTGACCGCCGCCGAGCGGACGGACTTCACCCGTGACGGCCATATCTACCCCGTGTACCATGATCCCGGACCTCCACCGCGCCTCAGCACTTCGACCGTTGGTGGGCTCTCGGAGGAATACAAATGGGGCTACGCGCTCGTGAGCATCTGGCAAGGGCATCACGACCCGGCCGACGGCGTCGTGTGGGACATCTCGCCGGGAGCAATGGGAGGCGCGTCCGTGCTTCCATCGAGTGCGGCCGAATACCGCGCATTTTACCGGCTGATCGATGGCGGAGACATCGGTCAAGGGCGTCCGCTGAATCCGAAGACAGGACAACCCTACGCGCCGAACCTTGTGCCCAGGGCAGACTTCGCGCGCGTGCTGGCAGAGTTCTGGGCCGACGGACCGACCTCCGAGACTCCTCCCGGGCATTGGTTCGCGATTCTCAACTATGCCTGTGACCATCCGCAGTTCGAACGCCGATTCCGGGGAACCGGCCCAGTGGTTGACAAACTCGAGTGGGACGTTAAGGGATATTTGGCTCTGGGGGGCGCCATGCACGACGTGGCCGTCACGGTGTGGGGGATCAAGGGATGGTACGACGGTGTCCGGCCGTTATCGGCGATTCGTTACATGGCCGACCTGGGACAGAGCTCCGACAGCACCAAGCCACGATTCCATCCCGGTGGCTTGCCGCTGGTTCCGGGGCACATCGAGATCGTCGTGGCCGGAGACTCTCTTGCTGGCGCGTCGAACGAGCATGTTGGGAAGATCAAACTCCGCACCTGGCGTGGTCCATTGTACATCGCCAATCCCGACACGCAGATCGCCGGTGTCGGGTGGATCCTCGGCGAAGATTGGTGGCCGTATCAGCGTCCTTCGTTCGTCACGCCACCGTTCGGCGGGTTCATCTCGGGCCACTCAGCCTATTCTCGTGCGGCGGCTGAGGTCTTGACCACTCTGACGGGAGACGAGTACTTCCCCGGCGGACTGGGGACATTCCAAGCCCGGAAGAACCAGTATCTCGTGTTCGAAGAGGGACCGAGCGTTGATGTGACGCTCCAATGGGCCACCTACCGAGACGCAGCTGCGCAATCCGCGCTTTCGCGCATCTGGGGGGGCATTCATCCTCCGATGGATGATATGCCGGGGCGAAAGATCGGACAGATGATCGGGAACAATTCCGTCGAGGCCGCAGAGCGGTATTTCACCGGAACGGCCACGTCTGTCAGACAAACGGAAACGACATCGGCCCGTCCGTACGTGCTGACCCACCCGAATCCACTGCCGTCCGGAGCTTCGCTTGCTGTGGAACTCCCGGCATTTGCGGGTGAGGCGCTGGTCGTTCTCTACAATGTCCTCGGGCAGGAGGTCTTTCGCTCGGCCGTGGTCGGATCGGCGAGCGGCCGCCGCGCGTCCTTGCTTCCAGCAATGCGTCTGCCAGCCGGGTTCTATGTCGTCCGCGTGACCGCTCCGGCCTGGGAGTTTGCTCAGAAACTCGTCATTATTCGGTAGCGCCATCTTCCACGCTCACTGACATCGAGCTCGAGCTGTTCTCCACCCGCACGCCGTCGATGACGTAGATGGGGTCGCGGGTGAGGGACATGGAGCTGAGGCCACGGATGCGGACGCGGGTGGCCGCGCCCGTCTGCACGCCGGGGATGACCATGACGCCCGGGGCCTTGGACACCAGCAGGTCACCCACGTTGGCCACGGCGCGCGTCTGCACCACCGACGCCGCCTCGACCCGCGCGATGGCGTTGCCCACCTCCACCCGGCGCTGCTCCCCGGTGGCGGTGATCACCATTCCGGTGAGGGCCACGGGGGTGGGGCTCATGGAGAAGTCGGCGTTGACGCTCTGGCCCGCCACCGCCGAGACCTCCCTGGTCATGTCCCCGTACCCGAGGCGGGTGGCGCGCAGGGTCAGGTTGCCGGCGACCACGCCCCGGATGATGTAGCGCCCTTCGGCGTTCGTGAATGCCTGCTTGTTCGTGCCTACGACCACGATCTGGACCTCGGCGACCGCCTGGCCGCTCTCGGCGTCGGTCACCGTGCCTACGATGGTCGCCTGCTGTGCCGCCGCCGGCTTGCCCGTGAGGGCCAGCGCGAGCGCGCCGCACAGGATGGGGACTGCAAACCTCCAACGACCCATGTGTCATCCTCCCATGAAGGTGGATCTGCTGGGCTACGAGCCCGCCAC
>JALOPK010000112.1 GCA_025453925.1 Candidatus Eiseniibacteriota bacterium
TTCTGTGCAGCCGCCGTTTCGATATCGTGGGCCTCTCGGTGGTGACCAGCCATCTGACACCCGCGACCGAGGTCAGCAGAATGGTGCGGACCATTGCTCCATCTGCAGTTATCGTCTGGGGCGGGGCGCATCCAACGGTCATGCTGGAAGAGACCGCCGCACGCCCGGAAGTTGACGTTGCCGTCGCGGGGGAAGGCGAGATGGTGCTTTCGGCGCTGGCCGATGACCCCGCGCGCCGTGACGTACCCGGGCTGGCGTTTCGGCGCGCAGGGGTGGTTGAGACCACGGGGCATGCCATGCCCATCGCCGACCTTGATTCCCTTCCTTTCCCGGCCCGACACCTTGTGCCAATGGAGAGTTACCTTCGCTATTGGTACTCGCTGGACGCGGTGTCCCCCCGCATGCGCGGCACCGGGATCATGGCGAGCAGGGGCTGTCCGTACCGATGCAGTTTCTGCCAGCCGACGCTGTCAAGGCTCTTCGGAAGGAAGGTGCGGAAGCGTTCTCCTGCGAATATCGTGGCGGAACTTGAACACCTCCAACGCGACTACCACATTAATGGATTCATGTTCGAAGACTCGACGTTCGTGCTCGACAGGGGCTGGGTACTTGCCGTGAGCGAGGCCGTTCGATCCACCGGTCTCGAGTGGTGCTGCAACATCCGGGCTGACCTGGTTGACGGGGAGCTGCTGGCCGCCATGGCCGCGGCCGGCCTCCGCAAAGTGAACATCGGCATCGAATCCGGTGTCCAGCGCATCCTCGACGAAGCCTATCAGAAGCAGATCACGCGCGTCGACGTCGACCGCGTTGTCGCCATGTGCAGGAAGCTGGGGATCAAGGTGCAGGGGTACTTCATCCTCGGCGTGCCCATCGAGACGAGGGATGACATGCTCGAGACCATTCGCTACGCCGTTGGTCTCGATATCGATGACGCCGTCTTCGACATTGCGACGCCATTCCCCCAAACGCACATGTACGACAAGTGGAAGGAGCATGTCACGGCTGACTTCGCGCAGTTCGACTGCTTCCAGAAGAGCGTCTTCCGCAACCTCCACGGGGTCTCGTCACGCTGGATCGAACGGGAGAAGCGACTCGCCTATTTCCGGTTCTACCTGCACCCGAGACGCTGGGTCTACACCGCCCGCATGGTGGCGACCCCCACCGGGCTCGGCCGCACCCTCATGAAGGCTCGCCGGGTATGAGAGTCCTGCTGGTCGTCCACGATTGCCTTACAATGCCGCTGGGTGTAGGCTACCTTGGCGCCGTCGCGCGGCGGGCGGGGCATGAGGTTCGACTCGGCACGCTGCTGCACGACGACATCGTCGATCTGGCGCGTTCCTTCGGCGCGGATCTCGTTGGATTCACCGCGACGACCGGGTTCCATCTGAAGTATCTTGCACTCGCGAAGGCCCTCAAGTCCGCGTTGCCGTCGGTCAGCGTTGTGATGGGAGGTGCGCATCCCACCTTCTTCCCGGAAGTGATCGAACGACACCCTGCGCTCGATGCAATTTGCATCGGCGAGGGAGAGGACGCTTTCGTGGAGTTCCTCGACGCCATGGAATCCGGGCGCGACCACACGACGGTGCGCAACTTCTGGGTTCGTGGACCGCGAAACGACATCGCCAGAAACCCCGTTCGACCTCGGATCGAGAACCTCGACGGCATTCCATTTCCAGATCGCACTCTGTGGCATCCTTACGCGCGAAGAATGACGCTCAAAACGCCGTTCGTCATGGCAGGACGCGGCTGCCCATACCGCTGCTCCTACTGCTTCAATCACGCCTACAACCGGCTCTATGCATTCGACGGGCGCGTGCTGCGCCGTCGATCGGTGGACAATGTGCTCGCCGAATTGCGTAAGCTGAAGGCTGCCTACCCGGTTCAACTCGTCGTTTTCCAAGATGACATCTTCATCCTGGATCCCGAGTGGATCGCCGACTTTTCGATCCGATACCGCGCCGAGATCGCCGTCCCATTTCACTGCCACCTCCGCGCCAATCTCGTCACCAAGGGAGTCGTCGCGGCTTTGGCTGAGGCGGGCTGCGTGAGCATCAAGATGGCCGTCGAGTCGGCAGATGACGGCATCCGGAACGGCCTGCTCAAGCGCGGTATGACCCGGGACCAGATCGTGAACGCCACGAGTCTGGTGCGCGAGGCAGGGATCGTGCTGGTTACCCAGAACATCCTCGGGAACCCCGGCGAGACCATCAACCAGGCTCTCGAGACATTGCGGCTCAATATTACCTGCCAGCCGAGCTATGCCTTCGCAACGCTGCTTCAGCCTTACCCCCGCACCGAGATCGGTGAGTACGTGCGGCAACAAGGTCTGCTGACGGAGGATCCATCCGAGGCCGATCATATCTCGTTCTTCGACCGCAGTACGCTCCAAATCCCCAACCGTGACCACATGGAGCGTTTGCGCATGCTCTTCCCGTTGGCAGTGGAATGGCCCTGGCTCCTCCGCGTGCTGCCGCTGTTGCTTCGTCTGCCTCTGGGGCGGCTGTATGGCGCGGCCGACAAGCTGTGGAAAGGATATGCCGTCAAGCACCGCGAGATGCCGTATCGACTTACCCTGCGAGAGTACCTCAACTCCTTGCGCGCGTACCTTTCGTCGAGCTACTACTGACGTGCGACTCGCCGCTTCTATGGGCTCCGACACACTCTCGGTGGTGCTGCCCGCCTACAATGAGGAGGGCAACATCGAGGTGGCGATCAGCGCAGCGCTGGAGGCGTTGTCCTCTTGCGTGAGGGACCTCGAAGTTATCGTCGTGAATGACTGTTCGCTTGATCGCACGGGCGAGCTGGCCGCGAGCTACGCCCACCGCGACAGCCGAGTACGAGTGGTCTCCAATCCCCACAATCTTGGGCTTGGCGGATCCATGCGGGCGGGATTCGAGGCCTCCCGAGGATCACTGGTGTTCTACACCGATTCCGACTTGCCCATTGACATGCACGATGTTCCCAGAGCCCTCCCGCTGTTGGCTCGGTACGATTTCGTGGCAGGGTACCGGCTCAACCGTGACGAGGGCTTTCGACGCGCCTTCTACTCGTGGGCCTATAACCGCCTAGTGCGTGTGTTGTTTCACCTCCCCGTACGCGACGTGAACTTCTCGTTCAAACTGATCAAACGTTCGGTGTTGGAACGGGTAGAACTGCGTTCGCTGGGCTCGTTCATCGACGCGGAACTCCTGGCGGAGGCGGTTGCGGCGTGATTGACCTTCGGTGAGCTTGGTGTGTGCTACCGCCCGCGAGTATGGGGCACGTCGACCCTGGCGTCGCCACGGGTAATCCGGGGCATTCTTCGGGAACTGGCCTCCTACATCCGATGGAGGAGGTCGGGACGCCGGTGAGCACCGTGCCCGGGTCCGGCACAGGGGAATGGCCCGCACGACTCTCCCCGGCACCCCGCCGACGAACCGCACAGGACTTGGCCGCTCTCGCTCGAACCCTGTGTGCCTATGCCGTCGGCGGTCCGTGGCCGCTGCTGCGCGCCTCATGGCGTTTCGCGTCTGCTCCTCTGGCGAGAGTCGCGGCGGTTCTCCCTCAGGAAGGAACCATCGTGGACGTTGGCTGCGGTCAGGGGCACTTCCTGCGGTACTGCCTTGAGACGGGCCACCAACGCCTCATCGGCGTTGAACTCAGTTCACGGTCTCTCACGCGTGCGCGGGTCTGTCTCCCTCCTGCGGTGCGGCTCGTTCGCGCCGCAGCGGAAACGCTCCCCCTGCGAGGTGCAGCGTGCGTCGTCGTGCTGGATGTACTCTACCTGCTTGAGCCACGAAGCCAGGAGATGTTTCTTGCTTCGGCTGCGGTGGCCCTGCAGCCAGGCGGATTCCTGATCATCAAGACCATGGAACCGAGCCGGCGAATCAGGCAGACGCTCAACCGTCTACAGGAATGGTTGGCAGTGAGAGTCCTTCACATCACATTGGGGCGTGATTTCCACTTTCGCAGCTCGACCGAGTGGGTATCCTTGTGCCGTCGGCACGGCATGTCGGCATACAGCGTTCCCCTTTGGCGGGGGTATGTTCACCCGCACGTCATGATTGTGGCTCGGCGGATCGACGGAGAGCCGACCCAACCCCAGGGATAGGCGCGGCTCGACAGCCGGAGACGAGGAGGTAGGTGAAGTCGTGAGAGTGCTGGTTACCGGCGGCGCCGGTTTCATCGGGTCCCAGATACAGGATGAACTCCTATCACGCGGCCACGAGGTGGTGGTCGTCGACGATCTCTCGACGGGACATCGGGAGAACGTCAACACACGCGCCGTCTTCCAACAGCTTGACATAGGAGATGAACGCCTCGGCGAGGTGTTCGCGGCATACCGGCCTGAGGCGGTCTTCCATCTTGCCGCGCAGATGGATGTGAGACGATCCGTCCGGGAGCCCGTCTACGACGCGCAGGTGAACATTCTTGGCTCTCTCCGTCTTCTGGAGCTGTGCCGGCAGCACGGCACGCGGCGGGTGGTCTATGCATCGACCGGGGGCGCCATCTACGGTGAGCCTGAGTACCTCCCGGCCGACGAATCACACCCCATCAATCCCATAAGCCAGTACGGCATCTCGAAGCATACCGTTGAGCACTACCTGCGTTTATACTGGCAGAACCACGGCGTGTCATACCTGGCGTTGCGGTTCCCGAATGTGTATGGTCCCCGTCAGGACCCCCATGGCGAGGCAGGCGTTGTAGCGATCTTCAGCCTCCAGATGCTAACCGGCACGCAACCCGTCATCTTCGGCGATGGTTCGAAGACCCGCGACTATGTATTCATCGGCGACATCGTCCGGGCCGGCCTAATCGGACTCGACAGCACCGTGGTAGGTGTCTACAATCTTGGTTGGGGCAACGAGATCACCGATTTGACCATCTTCGACACGGTGCGCCGGGCAATCGGCATCAACGTGGAACCCCGGTTCGCTCCGCGACGGCTCGGTGAAGTGGAACGCATATGTCTGGATGCGCGGCGTGCCCGGGAAGATCTGGGCTGGCTTCCTACGGTATCTCTCGAAGAGGGGATCGCCAGGGCCGTCGAATACTACCGGTCGAACCCCCACGGTTTCCGGGCGTAGCCCTCCTCGGGAGAGGATGCCTGTGGGCGCCCATCAACACACACGCCCTGGTATGTGACCGGCGTTGCACCCTCTGCAGCTCTGCTGCTCCATCGATGAGATGTCAGGACAGGAATCAGTCCTCTTCGCAATGCTATTGGCCGGGGAGACCCTGCCAATAGAGCGTTGTTTCCGCGTGGGGACACGCACCCGGCCAAGCCCGTCGTGTCCCCGCCTTCCGGCAGCATTGCGGCAGCCGCGAGGTAGAGGATGGCGATGAATTCGCGGGTCTCCAAAGCGAGTTGCGAGCCGGGAGACTCGCCACATGGTGTGCAGCGAACGCGCCACGCGGGCATACCGCTTGGGGCGGTATTCGCAGCAGCGTTGGCCATCCGGCTGGCAGCGCTGGTGGTGGCGATCGAGGCGCCCTTGGGAGAGGGCGAAATCCTCCTTGATGCCGCAGGCAACATTGCCGCCGGGCGCGGCCTGTGCCTTTCGGATTCACTCTTGCGGGTCCCAGAAGGAGCCCCGCCCATCCTCAGGCGCACGATCGAGCAGTGGGCCGCCGCGGGTGGTGTATGGGGCGTGGTTCCCCCGGGCAGACCCACTGCTTTCCTTCCGCCGCTGTACCCGTGTCTCCTCAGTCTCTTCATCCGCTGCCCTTCGGGGGTGCTACTCGCCCGGCTTCTCGGAGTGATGATGGGCTCCGCGACCGTCGCCATGGCCTACGCGACAGCCCGACGATGGTCCACGGTCGCTGCCCCGTTCGTCGCAATCCTGGCCGTGTGCGATCCTCTGGCGGCATTTCAATCCGCGGAGATCTCGACCCATCACCTGGCTGCATTCACCGTGATGCTCCCGGTCTGTCTCGTGAGCATTCGCGGTGCCGGCTGGGGATGGGCATGGGCCGCCGGGTCTGCCGCCGGGGTTGCGTTCCTTGCCCGGCCGACCGCCTGGATGCTCCTACCCCTGCTGGCTCTGGCAGTACGGTGGAACCCTCATCGAGTGCGACATGCGGGTCTCTTTGTCCTGAGCGCGGCGGTCGTGGTCTCGCCGTGGGTTGTTCGCAATGCGCTCCAGCTCGGTCGTCCATTGCTCCTCACCACGAACGGAGGTCGAAACCTTTGGGAGTTCAATAACCAGAAGTTGGGGCCGGAGTACGCGTGGTCCGAGCCTCAAGTCAGCCGTTCGCTGTATGATCCCATACGACAGCGGTATGGCGACTCACTGTTGCGTCCGGAACTGCTTCCGTTCCCCTCATTTTCCTCGGAGTCTGAGTTGGCAAGAGACCGACTACTACGCGCCAATTTCGCGGGCTTTGCCCGCGCCAACCCTCGCGCATACGCCGAACTGGTCGGCGTTCGCGTGACCCAGATTCTGGCACTCTGGCCTCTCCACTCACCCACGTGGCTGCGGATGGTGTTCGCGGCGCACTCGCTCCCGATTCTCGTGCTGGCGTGTATCGGCACGTGGCTGGCCATTCGAGGACAAGGGCTCCGCTTGGCGGTTGGCCTGTTCGTACTGCTCTTCTTCGCGCTCCACGCCCTCACCGCCGCAGGGTTTGTGTATCGTGGGATGATCGCCCCCTTCGTAGCACTGCTGGCCGGGGACGGTGCCGTCTGGCTCGGTGGTGTGGCGCGGCCCACCCGGGAATCCGGCGTGACCTCATGATCCCGGCAATCATCGTCAGCGCGAGCTACATCGCAGCACAGATGCTCGCGGACATTGCAAGCCTGCGGATCGTCACGCTGGGGGGCTTTTCCATCGACGCGGGCACGTTCGTGTATCCGCTCACCTTCACCCTGAGGGATCTGGTCCATAAGACGGCGGGAATACGGGCCGCCCGGGTCCTGATCGTTACCGCGGGAATCATCAACCTCTTCATGGCAGTGTTCCTGTGGATGGTCTCGCGGCTTCCGGCGGATCCATCGGTCGGCCCCCAGGTGGAGTTCGGCATCGTGCTGTCACCGGTCTGGCGAATCGTGTTCGCGTCCATCATTGCCGAGCTTCTCTCGGAATTCATCGACACTGAGAACTACCGCTTCTGGGTCACCCACGTCACGCGGCGGTTCCAGTGGTCCCGTGTGCTGGTGAGTAATGCGATCAGCGTCCCCATCGACAGCCTGGCATTCGCATGGCTCGCCTTCGGCGGCAGGCTTCCCGACACAGTGGTGTGGTCTATTGTGGTCAGCAACGTTGCCCTAAAGGGAGCCGCGACGCTGCTCTCTCTTCCGGCGATCTATCTTGTCGGCGAGCATTCCGACTCCACATGATGCGGATAGGTGACGCCCCAGTGCGGGATGCTCAGGGACAGTAGGGTCGTCAACGAGCCGGCGCCGCACGTTTCTTCTGTCACGGGGAGCGGGCTGCGTGCCCACGCGTCAGCCGCGTGAGCAGGATAATGATGGACCATCGTGCCGGGCCGTGGGAGCCAAACGCAAGGCCAAGCGGGCCACGGGGCAATCGGCGGATGCCTCGGACACGACTCGCACGTCCGAACGCGCGCCGGCTTCCGGGCCCGGAAGCCGCCCGTCTGAAGTGAACTGGCGGAGGGGGTGGGATTCGAACCCACGGACCCCAGAGGGGTCAACGGTTTTCGAGACCGCCCCGTTCGACCGCTCCGGCACCCCTCCGCACTGATTCTCCGCGCATGGCCGAGAAAAACCCGCGCAGCAGCGCCTCGCTCTCGGCGGCAAGTATTCCCTTCCGTACCGACAGCCTGCCCGCGAGTCTCGCACTCACCAGCAGATCGGTGGTCGAGCCACACGCACCCATGGTAGGATCCTGGGCGCCGAACACAAGCACGCCCACTCTGGCGAGCAGGATCGCCCCGGCGCACATAGCGCAGGGCTCCAGTGTTACGTAGAGCTCGACATCGGGGAGGCGCCAGCTACCCAGCGCAGACCCCGCGGCACCAAGGGCGATGATCTCGGCGTGGGCCGTTGGATCACACAAGGCCTCACATCTGTTGTGCCCCCGACCCACCACGACGCCGCCATTGACCACGACGGCCCCGACCGGGACCTCCCCTTCGTCAAGGGCACGAGCCGCTTCGCGGAATGCCTCCTGCATCCATTTCTGATCGTCGGATGGTGGAGCGTTCACGAAGGGGTATCCATTGGTGAGGGCAGACACAAAGTAGGCTGGTACGCCCAGGAGGAGTCGAACCCCCAGCCTTCTGGTCCGTAGCCAGACGCTCTGTCCAGTTGAGCTATGGGCGCATTACCAACAGCCTGCTAATGTGCCGGCCCTGCTGTCTGCTGTCAACACCGCTTCCCCCGCCGGCGTGGCGGCCTTACCGGCACAGGTGCGGAGCTATGCCCCAGGCGGCGGCATGAGGTGGCGCTCCTCCAACAGCCTGGCGACGACCCGCCTGATGCTCGTGGCGATCATCTCCTGGTCTTCGGATGCATCGAGAATCTGCAAATCGGGCACGCGCGGGGCCCACGCGAGGTACATCTCTCTGACGCGGACGAGATAGTCGCGGCGTTCAAAGGGATCCGCGTGGCGGCTCTTGGCGATACGCCTCAGGGCCTCCGACGGGTCAATGTCGAAGAGGAAGGTGACGTCGGCAACCGGAGAGAACCTGACACACCTACCCAGGATGGCCGCCGGGTCGAGCCCCAAAGCGCCCTGGTAGGCCACTGACGACAGGTAGTGGCGATCCAGGACCACCACGATGCCTTCGCGAAGCAATGGCCGGATCACTGACCGTGCCTGCTCTCGCCGGTCACGTACGAACAGTGCCAGTTCGGTCTCCGGGGGCAATCGCCGTTTGGCGGCGATCGCCTTGCGCAGCAGAGACCCGGCCAATGAGCTGGAGGGTTGCGCCAGCGTCGCCCACCGCACGCCGGCCTGCGCCAGCCACCGCCCCAGCATGTCACGCTGCGTGCTCTTGCCCGAACCGTCGATGCCTTCGAACACCACCAGAACTCCACGGCCCATGATCTCCTCCGCGAGCAGTCTCCCCCCCTCTATGGGAAGGGATCCAACGGAATGTATGAGCCACGGCCGCCAGGACAAGCGGGTCATGGTTCGCGGCA
>JALOPK010000113.1 GCA_025453925.1 Candidatus Eiseniibacteriota bacterium
TCCGACCTGACACCGAATGGACACCCAGCACGGCGGATTCGACGGAAGCGCATTGAAGCACGAAAACCGTCTCGTCCTGTGGTCCGCGGTGCATGGCGACAATGCCGACGTAACCCGGCTCATCCGCGACCGCCACGGACACCGCTCTGCTAGTGCCGCGATTCGAGGCGTGATCCGCCGCCTCCACTCGGAGCATGTGAATGCCCGCCGGAAGGGGGCCGACTGCCCCGGAGAGTCGTAGCGGCGCGCCGTCAGCATCCCACTGTACCAGCGTCGGCACGGTCGGTGCATCGTCAACCAGGAAGGTCACGCTGGTGGTGTCCACTCCGGTTCCCGAGTCACTCAGGTGGGCGACGAAGGGCACCACGGCAGGTACCCACATGGAGTCCTGGAACCCCGCCAAGGCAACGGCCAGCGCAATCAAGGGCGGCTCCCGATCCTTGGGGGCAACGACCACGGAGCGCTCGCCGATGTTGTTCGCCAGCGAGCGCTCGCGGGCGACGGAGTCGGGATTGCAGCTCACACGGAACCAATGGGTCTGGAAGTGATCCACGGCGACCCACCCAAGCTCGTTCTCGACCATCGTTCCCGCGCCAAGACCCACGAAAGGCGTATCAGCCAGCTCCGTCCACTCCCCACCGCCTCCCGCACGATGATGGATGGTGACATTGAACCCTCCGCTGCCGGCACCGCCGATGTTCCGCACTGCATACCGCACGCTCACGGTATCATCCTCGGAGGGCGCCGACGGGGTGAAGCGGATCTCCTCGCCGCGGACCATGAGGTCAGGTTCGGCCACGACCTCCACTATACGCTCGACAGTGTTGTTCCCCTCGTTGGTCTCGACCACGCTGTCACTCTGGTCGATGGTGAGGCGAACAGCCGCGGTGAGTGCATCACTCGGGGCAAGGAACCGTGCGGCCACGCCTCGTTCGGAGATGCCTCCTAACCCGGCGATGGAGGTGTCCGTGGCATCCGGCGCCAGGTCTCCACACTCCCAGAAGATGGAAAAGGCTCTGGCGGAGTCCTCCCCCGCGTTGCGGATAGTTGCCGACACCACGACGGTATCCCGGGTGAGCACTGGTACCGGGCTGACCTCGAGCCCCGAAGGGCAGAGCAGGTCGACGCCGCTCACCACAACCACGGAGTCGACCCGTGTGTTGTTCGACTCGTCCGACTCCCGGATCATCCCATTCGGATCCGCCACTGCCCGCACCCGGTGGAGGCCCGGGTACCCGGACGTTGCAAAAGCTGTCTGCAACGTCGCCGATTGGCCGCCCCCCACCGTGACACCCCACTCCCCCAGCATAGTATCACGCTCGTCTGGGCGCTGATGGAAGACGGCCACTGAGGCGCTCTCCGCAACGGCTTCCCCGGCGTTGCGTATGAGGATCCTCACGCCTACCGGGTCTCCTGCCGGGGGATGCAGGTTGGAGAACGCCAGGGAGTCGATGAGGAGGTCAGGTGCAGTTGCGATGCGGATGGTGGCGCGTGCCGTGTCGTTGCCGGTCGTGATCTCCTCGCCCGGCTCGATGGCGAAGAGCGTCTGATAGTCGCCGGGGAAACGGGGTTCCGGCCAGGCAATGGCGACGGCAGTGCTCTCACCGGGGGGCACGGCACCGGAGATACCTGAGTCTACCGGCGTCAATGCCGGGCTGGCAGGACCACTGGCGAGGAACCGCCACGGCACGGAATCCGCCGTCACTGAACCAAGGTTCGCGATCTTCCCTTCGAGGAGCAGCTCCCCATACTCTTGGGGATCCGGGGTCAGAACCCGCAGCCCCACACATGCAGGATCCGGGAGGATGGCGATCTCCAGAAATGCCGTGTTGTCACCAGCAGCCACCTCGGGGGAGACGCCTCGGACCTCAGCAGTCGCGGTGATGAGGTGGTGACTCGCCGACGAAGGCCAAAGGGCGGAGAACTGCCGGCTGGAGCCCGGCTGAACGGCCACGAGCATGGTATCCATCAGGACATCCGTGGATACGCCCGAGCTGTCCTCCAGCACGAGACGCACCGTATCAGCCACTGCGTTCCCGCGGTTCATGAGGACCCCGTCGATCCGAGCCATGGTCCCCGGAGGGGGCAGCGGTGGGGTCAGGGTGAGTCCGTTCCTGAAGTTCATGTCGACGCCGCCCGTCAGCGATACCCGCCACTGCTGGAGCGACGGCGTCACCCGGGAATCGGTGGTCGATAGCGTGGCGCGGAGTTGCAGGTAGGCATCGGTGACCGCGCTGAGGTCGACCGGCGACGCCGTCAGGCCCTCCAGACCCTGGACAGGCTCGAAGGAACCGGCCACGGTCGGGGACGAGAGCACCGTCAGGGTGACCGCGGTTGCCGCTGGCGTGTCGGCAGTCCACGTCAGCTCCCGCCACGAGGCGGCAGGGCCAATCGCAGTGGAGGTGAGCGTCCCGGACGGTTGGAAGTCAACAGCATACGCGAACACCTCGTAGATCCGCGATCCCCACGACACGCCGGAAGGGAACGGATGGGGCAGGCCCTGGCCAAACTCGAATCTGATGTAGCGAACGGGTCTGGGCGTCTCCACCGAGAAGAACATCGGTGTGGGGATGTGATCGAGATCCGGCACAGAGAACGGCCCGAGGACGCCCCACTCGACATAGTCCAGATCGTCCAACGAAGAGCTCACTCGATAAAGCGACCACACCGGGCGATCATCCACACCGATCCAATGCTCAGACCCCAGGAGCCCGAGAGTCCGCTCCTGTCCGAGATCAATCACCGCCTCTTGCGCGTAGTCATTGTTGGCGAACAGGAACTGACCATACTGGCCCGCACCGCTACCGATGTCTTCCCCGATCAGGTTGAGCGGGTCCGTATAGGGATTCTGGTTGACGCTGGAGACATGGATGACAGTGGCGCCCTGATCAACGTGGGCGTAGTCCGTGGGATTCACCTGCGCGTGCAGAATCACGGTGTGGAGCTCCGGATCGACGACGAGCTGCACAAGGGAGTCGGCCGCAAACTGCCCCGCGTGACGCTGCGCCCACGCCGTCCCTCCTCCCGGCGTCGGGTCGACGGTGAAACTCGCCGTGACGGACCAGGCGCCGTCGAAGACGCCCTCGACCGCCTTGCACCGCCAGAAGTATGTGGTGCCCGGTTGAAGGCCTGAAGGAACCCACGCGGTGGTCGCCTCCTGCTCGGGGATGAGCCCGGAACTCTGGAACCCGGTCGAGCCCGGCGTGAGGCTGTCGGACTGGGCGATCTGGAACTCGTAGGCGCGATTCTGAGACTGCCCTGGCAGGTTGTTCACCGTCAGAGTCAGCAGGGACAGCGACACGACTTCGCAGTCGAAGGGCGCCGCGAGGGACGGGGGAGTCAGCAGGGCCTCGAAGAGGAGCTGGGAGACGTTATTGTCCTCGCGAAGCTCGGCCATGACGTTCAGGTGGTCCGCGGCAGCGGAGACCACTCGCGGTCCCAGACCGGGGCCGGTGTTCCACTCCACGCTGAATCGAGTGGAACGGCGCGTGCCGCACGTGTCCGCCAGTACGGCGATCTCCTGCGATGGCGATTCCTGGCCGGCTGCGAATCTCACCCCCACGGCTTCCGATGAGGCTCTCCCCTGGTTCTCGACGATGGCCCCGATCATGATGTCGTGGTGCTCGCCAACCACGGAAGGCGTGATCCACAAGCTATCCGGATTCACGAGGAGATCGGGTCCGGTCGGGGCCGCCAGCTCCACCAGCGGGTCTCCAAGCAGCGCAAACATGTTCATGATGATTGAACCGCCGGCGATCTTGCCCGCGGTGGTCAGCGGACCCATGCGCCGTTCCAGATCCACGCACAGGCCGTCGAAGAACGCCCTTGCTCCATAGTACGCTGACACTTCGTCGGCCCGGGCGGTCGCGCTCCAGAACCCGATGGCGCCATTGGCGTCGTCCTTGAGCCGGAGGAACGCCTCACCCAAGGCGCTGGTGTCCGGCTCGCCGAACGCTGCGGAGTTGCAGGTAAGCCCCATCCCGACGGGCAGCGACATCCCGTTGGTCAGGGAGTCGGTGTCGGTGATGTCGAACATGATGCCCCAGGTGAGTGCCGCGCCGTGGCCGATGTAGTTGACCGCGATGCACCCGTCACTGATGGCATCGACGATACGCTTGTTGTAGTAGCCCGGCTGGTAACCGTTCAGGGTGCGGTAGACCCTGGCGGCATCTCCGATGAACGGGGTAGGGAGAACGTAGTCGCGGAAGATGGCTTCGGCATGGCTCTCGAACATGACTTGCTCGGAGTCATTGAATCCCCCGACTACCATGACGACACGTTTCCGCCACGCCTCGTCGGCGTCGTAGGACTCGGGATACCGCAGCACTTTGGCCACCGCATTGTCCGCCTGCGCGGCGTCCTCGACGGGCAGACGCCCGATATGCATCTCCGGATACACGTCACCGTCGGAGAGTTCGACGAAGTAGTTCTCCGAGATCGGGTATCCCCAGCAGGGCACAAAGGAGTGCTTGGCGTCCTCGCCGTACCGTCGCAGGTAGTCCCATGACGCGTCACCGAACAGGAGAACATGCTCGGGGGGAACTGACGACCAGTTGACGAATGCGTACTGCAGAAAATCCCGAATGGCGGCAGGGTCGATGATGCCCCAGTTGAACTCATCGAAGACATCCTGCACATCGATCGCCCGGCTTGGCAGCTGGGCGGCCCGGGCCAGCGCCAGATCCACCGCGGCGTCAAACAGGTTGTGGTAGGGGTTCTGATCACCAACGGACTCGCGATCATACGATATGATCAGGTATGCGGCCTGGCCATCCGTGGAGGCCAGGGGGGGTTCCGCGGCCCGCTCCCGCGCGAGCTTCAGCGGGCGGACGAAGCGCGAGCGGGCCGCCACCGCGAATCGGGATGAATCGCCGACAGTTGCCTCGAAAGTCAGGGTCGTGCCGCTGTGAGACCACCCCACCATCCTCTCCCCCCGCACCAGATCCAGCACCACGATGTCGGCGGTAGAGATTCCTTCCACTCGGACTGTCCACGTGCCTGGCCCGAGGACCGCCGGCACGGAAAAATCAAGGGTATCCTGCACGGCCGTCAGGGAGCGATCGTACCGGAGTCCCCAACAGTCGAAGTAGGATGTGCTGAGGGATCCAGCGTCGGTGTCGGGCAGAAAGCGCACGGCAAGGGTGTTCGATCCGGCAAGAAGCCAGGAGGGCTCGATCACGTCTCCCTCAACGGAGGAATCGTAGCAGAACGGCACTCTCCCGTTCCCCTCACCCCACACCTGGTCACCCACGAAGTTGCCGTTCAGCGTAAACTGCGTGTGGTGCTGGGTCTGCGCGTCCGTGACATTGGAGAAACCGTACAGGGATGCCTTGAGCAGCGGCCCGCTTTGCGATGGCAGGGGGTTGTGGAGCATCACGTCGAAGTTTTGTGTGACGCCCGCCGTGCCGGCGCTCCACTTCCTCCAGTACCATTCGGTGGGCCACGGCGCGTCGCCGGTGTTGCTGAGGAAGGCGAGGAGATCCTGCTCAGCGTGGGCAACCGCCACGTGCCAGTCTACGACCGGAGGAACGCCGGACGGCGCCGCATTCCTCTCGGAGAGTCGAACCCCCGCCGTATCCCCCCAGGACAGCCAGTACACGTTGGCGGCGGTGTAGTGATCCCACCAGTCGGTCAGCCGGCAGCCAGGGTCGGCCCGGAGATTGGGGTGTCCATGGAAGATGACCGAATCGCCGGGCTCGACTGAGCCGGCAGCATACCCCGTGACCATGAAGGGCACGTCTTCCCCGCGGCACGTCAGTCGGAGCGTGGCCGGATCGATGGTCGAGAGATCAATGCCGGCATCCTCGATGTCGGCGCCGGAGAGCGCGCAGATTCCCTGGCGGTCGATGTAGATCTTCACGGCATTCTCCGGCGGGCGCACGGGATCCCTGCGAAGGGTCACGGGAGGAACGGCCCTCCACGCCACCGCCTGCGCATGGTTCACCGCGACGCGGTAGGCCTGGTCGAAGCTGGGCTCGTCCATGCGGGATCCACCGCCGGGGATCGAGAACCGCACCTCCACGGTGAGCCCCTTGGCCGTCAGCACGCCCGCGGGGCCGGGGATTACGGGAAACAGGGCCAACTCCACCACCCGCTGGTGGCGAAGCCACCCCTCCGCAGTCACCAGATGCCACGTATGTGGGATCACCCGGAGAGCACCGGCCCCGGCAGTGTCAGCCATGGCGGCGATGGCACCCACGTGGGACGAAGTGCCGGTCGCAACAGACGAGACGTCGATGGTGCCGCGGGGGGGCACGGCAACCGTAACGAGCGCACACGGCAGATCGGGCAGCCCTGTCGCCATGGAGTGCCTGAGGCCGGGGGCCTCGATGCGAAGCCGTCCTGCCCCGTCACGGGCGACGGAAGCGGTCCAGTCGGCCTCCAGCACGACCCGGTCGGCGGACTGGTGCACCAGGCGGACCGGCGAGGACGCCACGGCCATCCCGCTCGCCAGCAACAGCAGGGGCGCCAGAGCGGTGATCATGACTCAGCCTTTGGTGGCCGCGTCCGCGGCGAGACTAGTCTGATGGCCGCCTGCTCGATCCGGACTTCGACCGGAGAAGTGGCAAGGTACTCTCCATCCGCACAGACCGGTACGGGGGTGTTCGTGGCAATGGTTGCCCGGCGCGCGGAGGAAGTGATGAACAAGGGTGAGTCGACATGGCCTCCCGAGAACACCCGGGGGAGCAACCGAAGCAGGCTGAGCTTGGACATGGGGAGCACGACACATATCTCCATGATCCCATCCTCCATGGAGGATGACGGCGAGAGCATCATGCCCCCGCCGTAGTAGGGCGCATTGGCCAGTGAGACCATCATGGCACGTCCCTGGAAGTTGAACGTATCGCTTCGGATGGTGAACTCTGGTGGCACGAAACGTGCAAGCTGTCTGAGCGCTGCAATAACGTACACCAAACGGCCCCGGACGATTCGCATCCTGGAGGCAGCGATGGAGACCAGCGCGTCGAATCCCATGGCGGCGATGGAGGCGAACGGTTTCTCCCCGACGTAGCCGACGTCAACCTCACGTTCGATGCCCTCGGCCAGCAGCCCCGCAGCCTCCTCCGCTCGCGCGGGAATGCCGAGGCTGCGCGCCACGTCGTTCCCTCTGCCGCAAGGAACAAGCGCCATGACCGCTCGCTCTCCCGGAGGCATGGAGGCAAGCGCCATGTTGAGTGATCCATCGCCGCCACAGATCACAATCCGCTGGCCGGAGTCCCCCGCGTGTCCTTGAATGAGTTCCCTGAAGTGCTGCGCCGTGGTGCTGTGGTGGAACTCGGCCGCCAGCCCCAAACGCGCGAAGATGGCGGGAAGCCTGGCGCCGATCCGCCGGCCCTGCCCGTTGCCGCTAGCCGGGTTCACCACGACTCGATGGTGAAACGGCCCTCTCATGGGCTCAAACCTTGCCCGGGCGCCGGTGCGATCCCGGCGCATCTCTCGACGAACTCCCGCACTATCGGATAGTCTTCGCCCCCGAAATCAGCTCCCCTCGCCAGGTGTCGACTCTCAACGGCAGCGCCGAGCTCTCGCACGCGAACACCGAGATCCCCGCTGTCGAGGGCGTCTGCTGCCTGCGTGCCGACCAGCACCAGACACGGTACGTCCCGAAGGTCAAGGCCGGACGCGCGCAGGGCTTCGCGCACCGGAGGGTCCGCGTAACCCGACACCAGGATCAGGCCTCGCACACGCCCCGGGTTGGCCGCTGCCCACAAGGCGGCGATGCCGGCGGCCTGCCGGAATCCCAGCAGTACCAGAGCCGGGGATTCGCCCCCGAGGGACGGGAGGACCTGCTCGATGATGCGCCCCAGCAGGAAGGCGGAGAATGCAGCGCCGTAGTCCGTCCACACACCGTCCGCCTCGTCGAGCCATGCGTAGCCTGCGAAGGCCCCGCTGTGCCCGGTCGCTGGGTCGGGGATCCGCACCGTCATGGGGAATGGTGCGCGGGGGAGCACATGCTGGATTGACGGGAGATTCAGCCGGCCGACGATCTTGCTGAAGTTGGTGGGGTTGTCCCCTGCGCCGTGAAGAAGCACCAGCAACCCCTTGACCTGGCGACTCTGGGGAAGTAACACCACGTAGGGGCTTTCAAAGCCGGTCTTCCACACGAACCGATCGACGGCGGAGCCGGCCAGAAACGCGGAATCGCTGGCCGTGAAGCTTGTGTATTCGCTCAGGGCGGCGTGCCCGGGGAGCGTGATGGTGATCAGAAGCATGATGGGCGTGATGGTGCGAGTAATCGACATGGAGTGCTCCGTGGGTGCTGCGTACGATTACGAAAGCTCCGTTCTGCCGCTGCCCACGTCAAGCCTGTTGCCCTCGGCCCGCCCTGGCATGACTCAGGCAGCGAACCCCTCAGGATCCATGCATCGGTCGGCATTCCCGTGAACGCGTCCCCTCAGGCCGCCCCATCTCGGGATCTTCTCGCCCGATGGCTGCGGTATCTGGCAGTGGAGCGAAACCTCTCACTGCTCACCACTGGCCAGTACGAACGTGAGGCCATCCGCCTCCGGGACTGGCTCGAAGCGTGCCGGGGCAGGGATATGGTGAATGCACGGACAGAGGATCTTTCGAGGTTCCTGGGCGACTTGGCCCGCTCCGGTTTGGCGAGGGCGAGCCAGCGCCGGGCGTTCGCGGCAATCCGCAGTTTCTACGGGTTCGCGTGCGCGGAGGGCCTTGTCGCCGTCAACCCCGCAGCCGTGGTGGCACTGCCGAAGATGCTCCGGAACCTTCCGAAGGTGCTCACGGTTCAGGGTGTGGAGTCCGTGCTCGCGCAACCGGATGTGACGACTCCGCTGGGTCTGCGGGATCGTGCAATGCTCGAGCTTCTCTACTCCGCCGGCCTCCGGGCATCCGAGTGTCTCTCCCTACGGGTCGCCGACGCGTCTATGGCCGAGAGGATGGTGCGGGTCTTGGGCAAGGGGGCCAAGGTGCGCATCGTCCCGTTCGGGGCCGTGGCTCACCGCTGGCTGCTCGACTATCTGGAGCGTTCGCGGCCTGCGCTTCAGCGACGCCCCTGCGAGTGGCTGTTCTTGACCCAGCGAGGAACCCGGGTCTCCAGGATCACTCTCTGG
>JALOPK010000467.1 GCA_025453925.1 Candidatus Eiseniibacteriota bacterium
GCCCGCCCTGGTCAATTTCGAGAAGGCCCGGGACATGGTGCAGGAATACTGGACCTGCGACCATCACAAAGCGCTGCGGGACCTGGGTTTTGAGCAGGAAATGACCCTGGAGCAGGGACTTCAGGATACGATCGACTGGTACCGGCGGATGGGATGGCTGTAGACGGACGCCCGGAGTGGCGATGGTGCCACCTTGACTTCCAGCCGACAGTTCCGTATATTAGAATGTTACGATCGCGGGGTGGAGCAATTGGTAGCTCGTCGGGCTCATAACCCGAAGGTTGCAGGTTCAAGTCCTGTCCCCGCTACAAGGTTCAACGAGAGCCTCTATCGGCGTAAGCCGGTAGAGGCTTTTTGCTTTGTGTAATGGAACAGGTCTATCCCCCCGTCATAAGGAGGCCGCAATGCGCAAACACGTGGTCCTTGCACTCTTCATCGTCTTGGGGTTGGCTACTGTCGTAGCTCAGCTGTCGGTCCGGGAGCTGGGGATCCCGGTGAAAGGAATCAACTGGGTCCGGATCCATCCCGGCGCGCTCGCGGGCCGGCCGTCGGTGCTCCTCTCCATGGGCCAGAACAACGGAGGCCTCTTCGTCTGCGATGTGGACCTGACAACCGGGCATTGCCGGCAGTTTCCCGTCGGCACGGCGCAGGCCGATTTCCCAACTGCCTCGCTCCGCAGCCCGAGCACCGGGATCCTCTACATCGGCTCAGCGTGGTCGGGGCACCTGCACCGCTACGACCCCGCCCATCCGGAACGGGGAGTGGAAGATCTGGGGGCGATCGATTCCGGGCACGTGACATTTCCCTGCGGGATCCAGGAAGCGCCGGATGGCTCGCTGTATATCGGCTCCTATCCCGAGGCAAACCTTACCCGTTACGATCCCGCCACCGGTCAATTCACCCGCTTCGGCCGCATCGACGAGACCGACAAATACCTCTATCCGCTTGTGGGCGACGACGGCACGGTGGCGATGCAGGTGAAGATGACCCGGTATTTCGTCGTGGCGATGGACCCGAAGACGGGAGAGCGCCGCCAGGTGGGGCCGGTCGTCAAGGAGCCCTCGGCATCGGGGGTGCGGTTTCAGTTCTTCAAGGGGGAGGACGGGGGGCTCTATCTCGATACCGATGCGGGGAGTTTTCGGATCAAGGGGATGCAGGCCACGCCTGTAGGCACGTTGCCGGCACCCCGGGCTGGAGTCCCCGCGGTCTCAAAGCACGACTACCAGGCGCCGGTGGTGATGCCTGGTGGCTGGACGGCCAGCATGCCCGACTAGGAATCTTCTGTCTACCGGACGCTGCGCCTTCAGCGGGCGGGGGAGGCGCCGCGGGACCTCCGTCTCGATTGGTCAGGAGCCGGCTCGCTGCTGTTCCTGATTCATCATGGACCAGACGGAAAGATCTACGGTTCGAGCTACCTGCCAGAGCACTTGTTCCGCTGCGAGCTGGACGGCTCTGGCATGGTGGACCTCGGCCAGTGCAGTGTTGCACTGGGGGAAGCATACTCGATGGAGAACTTCGAGGGAAAGCTGGCCATCGCCTCCTATCCAGCCGCGCGGCTGTCGCTCTACGACCCCACCCTGCCGTACCGGTTCGGCACAGGCCCGGGCGCCAACCCGCTTGACGTCGGACCGATTGACGCAGGGATGATCGGGTACCGGCCGCACTTCACAGTGGCGCTCCCGGACGGGAAATTGTGGATCGGCGCGGCGCCGAACTACGGATTGCGGAGTGGGACATTGTCGTGGTTCGACCCGCGGAGTGCAGAGCGCCGCTTCCACCGCTCCGTGGTGGAGAACCTGACACCGGTGTCGGCGCTGTGGCTTCCCGGCCTCGGGCGCCTGTTGATCGGACTGAGCACCGAGCCGGGCACGGGTGTACTTGTGAACCGGGAGCACGGGGCCATTGCGTTGTGGGATCCAGCGCGCGACCGTCTGGACTTTGTCGGCGATTTCGGGATTGCGGAGCCACGCGACGTTGTCGCTCTGGTGCCGGCCAAGGGTGGCCTGGTCTACGCACTGCTCGCCCGTCCTTCGTTCCTTGTCGAACACCACGGAGCGAAGCCGGCCCCCACGGCGATCGCCCTTCTCGATCCGGCGCAGCGGCGCGTGGTGGCAGTGCGGGACCTGCCGGCAGGGTACGGGGGGTTCGGGGAATTCGGCTTCAAAGCCCTGCGGGCGGATGGGCGGGGCCAGGTGTTTGGCGCCACCGCAAAGGGGATCTACCGGGTGAAGCCGGGTACCTGTGAGACCGATTGGCTAGGGGATAGCCCCGCCAGCATCGACGTGGTGGGCCCGATTGTAGGCCGCACGCTCTACTTCGGCAGCAAATGGAAGCTGATGGCTGTGGATCTTCCTGAATAGCGCAACGGGTTGATGTAGAGCCTATGATGAGATCCCCGTCTTCATTGGGCACCTGAGTTCGTTTGCTCTCTTCGGGCTGACATCATGCATTCGGGCGATGTCTGCTGCCGGCACAAAGACCTCTTCGATGCTCGTCTTCGTTCCCTCAACGCGACTCGAATTAGTCCATCCGATGGTGAATGCCGCCAGGATCCATCCGCGGGTCGGTTAGCCTGCCTCGTGTCAGTTCGCGACCTTTCTTCAGAACGAAAGTCGGGCTCCCACCACGTTTTTGGGCGGTCTTTGTA
>JALOPK010000114.1 GCA_025453925.1 Candidatus Eiseniibacteriota bacterium
GCCCGTGAGCCAGATCGCCAGCAGGAGACCTCCCGCGACCTGCCGCATCGCCGAGGGCAGGGCACTTCCCCTGGGTACGAGCGGATTTCCAAGCCATGACAGGTAATAGGCGGCCGCTGCCGACGGGTCGTTCAGGGCACAGGAGAGCGGAGGCTTCCCGGCAGGCGTGTGGTAGTGGTGGAAGTAGAATCCGATCGAAACCGCGGCCGCCAGAGTGTACCAGACGAGCGCTGCCAGCGTTCGCGCATCCCGTGTGGCCCGTGGGGTGACGAGCGCCAGGAATGCTGGCGGCGCGATGAGTAGCCAGAGGATCATCCCATTGGCGAACGAGTAGGTGGCGATGAATGCAAGGACGCTGTTGAGAATCGACTGCGCCCAGAGGGGCAGTCGGGAGGTGTTCACCACCAGCCCTGCGACCAGCATCAGCGGCGGAATGAAGGCCACCATCTGAATGCCCCACAGCCAGTTCTCCCACTGCACTGGCGAGAACATGAGGAGGCTCATCAACAGCAGAAGCACCTGCCGCCGCAGCGATCGCTCCGAAATCGAGCGCCGCAGCAGGAGCCACAGCCCCCAGAAGGTGAGGGCCGCGAGGATGAGGCTCACGCACATCTGCCATCGCATGTCCCACTTGCTCAGGAGACTCAGTCCAACGGTGATCAGGCGGGGAAAGAGCTTGCGGCTCTCATTGTGCTGAGCTACGAGATACTTGAGCTGGAGGGTGCCTTCGTGGTAACGGGAGATAGTGTCGGACAAGGCCCAGTCGTCCATGTACGGGACGTCCACCCAGTTGTGTGACACCAGCACGACGAGCGCAAGGGGGGCCAGGACGGTCAGAGCCCGGAGGAGCAAAGTGGCCGCGAAACCAGCGCGGCGTCGATAAGGGGTCGGGGCCACCCGCAGGCGCTACATGCCTTTCACGTATGCGGTCCCACCCAGATGCGCCATCTGGCCCTGGATCCAGGCGACTCGTTGTTCGACATAGGCGGAGGGACGGTCGGGATGCATGCGGAGAGGGCTGGGCAGGACCGTCGCCAGCAGCGCCGCGTCGCGCTCGGTGAGCCGGGAGGCCGGCTTCCCGAGGAAACGCTCACTGGCCGCACCGACGCCGAAGGTGCCCTTTCCGAACTCAGCGACGTTCAGATAGACCTCCAGGATTCGGCGCTTTGGCCACAGAAGCTCGATGAACACCGTGTAGTATGCCTCGAGACCCTTTCGGACAAAGCTCCTCCCGGACCATAGGAAGAGGTTCTTGGCCACCTGCTGGGTGATGGTGCTGGCGCCGCGGGGCCGTTTGCGGGTCTCCCGCGTCTCCCATGCATCCTCGATGGACTCCACGTCGAACCCGTTGTGGCCCATGAACTTCTGGTCTTCGGCCGCGATCACCGCCAATGGTGCGTTGGGTGAGATGCCACGCCAAGGCACCCAGCGGTAGTGCAGCGCAAAGGCCTTGTCGTGCTTCTTGCGGGCCTGGAGCTGCCGCTGGAGCATGAACGAGGAAGTGGGAGGCGGGAGCCACCGCAGGTAGGCCAGGGGGAGAAGCGTTGTCGCCGCAAAGAGGATGAGGAACAGCCTCAGCGCCAGCGGCAGGCGGCGGCGCCTCATGGTGTGTGCCTCAGCCGATGGGTCGATGTATGTTCGAATCGGATGGCGACCGATTTCGCATTCGGAGGGAAGGGACCCCGAGTCGCTCCCACCGGGGGCACGCTGCTGAGCGGCGTGGCGACAGCGGGGCGGCCACCCTCGTCCTCGCCTTCTCCCACCGAGGGAGAGGGGATGCCGCGCCGTTTCGTCCATCGTCCCATCAGTGCACTACTCCATTCCGCATCACCCTGACCTTCCCGCTTCTGCGGCCGCGACCGCAGCACCGATCATCCCGGCATTGTTCAGCAGGGCAGCGGGGGCAACAGGCGTGCGGAGCACCAGTGAACCGGAGAACTTCTCGAACCTCTTGCTGGCGCCTCCGCCGATGATGATCAGATCGGGCCAGAACAAGTTCTCCAGATGACGCAGGTACTCGCTGAACCTGCTTCCCCACTCCTCCCACGGGAGGTCCAGCCGTTTCCGGACCGCATCGGAGGCATAATGCTCAGCCTTCATGTCGTGAAGAAACACGTGACCGAGTTCGGAGTTCGGCACCAGCCGGCCATGGGTGAACAGCGCGGTGCCCAACCCCGTGCCGACGGTCACCATGAGCACCACTCCTCCGGCGCCGCGCCCCGCGCCGAAGCGCATCTCGGCCAGGCCCGCCGCGTCGGCATCGTTGAGCACGACTGCCGGACACCCCGTGGTCTCAGAGATCAGGTGGGCCGCATCGGTTCCGATCCACGTCGAGTCGATGTTGGCGGCAGTGCGCACGATGCCGTCCCGCACCACCGCGGGAAAGCCGCAGCCGATAGGCCCGCTCCACTGGAACGAGCGGGCGATCTGACCGATCGCCTCCGCAACTGCCTGGGGAGTGGCAGGCTCGGGAGTAGGGATACGGAGGCGCTCCATCTGTGGCACCCCGGTGTCGGTCTCAACGGGGAACCCTTTGACTCCGGATCCGCCGACGTCAACTCCCAGAACTTGCATGGTCGTCCTCCGATCGGTGGGGCGGCGCACCGCCCGAAGATGTTCCACCGGTATGCTGTTCCTCGTCGTCAGTGTCTCCCGGCTCATCGCTGCCGCCGTCATCCGTAGCGTCGTGAAGCCCCGCCGTCGGCGTGGCCGCCGCACCGTTGTGCTCGCGGTAGATTGCGAGCAGGCGGTTGGTCGTATTGGCGCTGAGGTAGGATGCGCGTAGCGCGGGGTCCTTGATGCGGTCCGCGATACTCTGCACTCGCTGCCATGTGGCGCCGAGAGCGGCCTCCGCGTCGTGGCTGCCCGACTCCCGCAGCACCTGGTAGCGGGCGAGCATGACCCATGTGGGGTCATCAGCTCGTCCGACCTCATGGCTGTCGAGGGCGCCGATCCGCTCGGCATACATCAGGGCCTCAACAAGATCTCCTCGGGCACGGTGCAGGAGCGCAAGCCCGGCAGTGGCCTCAGGCACCACGGCAGCCTCCCCGGCGGACAGCGCACCGCAGAGGAGCTCTCCGGCCGAGTCGTACATGCGCCGTTCCATTCGAACGCGGCCAAGGTAGGTTGACATGTGCGCCACCAGGTGGTTCGCGGATAGCTGGCGAGCCAGAGTCAGACCCTCGACAAAGTACGGTTCGGCTTCCTCAAACCGACCCTGCGCGAGGTAGACCAGACCCAGGTTCCCCAGGACGATGCACTCCGCATTCCGGTTCCCGACCCTACGGTGGGTTGCCAACGCTTCCTCGAGGCACTTCCGTCCCTGCTCGAACTGGCCTATTGACCTGAACTGGTCACCAAGATTGGCCAGAGCCGTGCTTGTGCCGACAGGGTCCTCAATGCTCCGGGAGATCTCGAGACTCGCCTGCTGGTATCGCAATGATGACTCGAGCTCTCCGCGATCGCATTCTACGTTGCCGAGACTCGTGAGCACCCGGCTCTGGCCGCGACGGTCACCGATCTCGCGTCGCAACTCCAGCGAACGCAGCAGGTGCTTTAGGGCCTCCTCGGCATTGCCCATGTACCAGGCAAGATTGCCGAGGTTGTTCAGCGCCGAGGCCTCGCGCGCCACATTGCCGCTGGCCTGCGCTAATGCCAGCGCCTCTTCCTCGAGTTCCATCGCTTCGGCATACTTGCCCTCATGGGCGTTGATGAGTGCGAGCGCCTCCAGGCAGTTCGCCCTGAGGCTCCAGTCGTCGTTACGGTGCGCGAGTTCCAGCCCGCGCGTTCCCGCGCTTCGGGCCCCCGCGTAGTCGCCTCGCCGCCATAGCACCTTCGCGCGCACCGTGTTGGCCTCTCCCTCGACGCCCGCGAGACCGAGTGCTCCCGCAAGTTCCCGTGCGGCGTCGGCGGCCGTCAGAGCAGCGTCAAAATCGGCGGTCACATAGGCGTGGTGCGAGGACCTGAGTGACACGACGGCCATTCGTGCCTGGTCACCAAGGTCGCGGGCAAGGCCGGCGAGGAGACGGAGATCCTCGGCCTGAGAGGGCCGGTCAGCCGTGACCTTGTGGACATCCTCGCGGTTGAGGAGGGTTTCAAACCGGAGGTCCCGTTCATCATCTGCAGCGAGGGTGAGGGCCTTCTCCAGGAGCCGAAGGGCGTCGGCATTGGCGAAGCGCATGGCCGCATGCTTGCCCGCACGCAGGTACCAGCGTGCTGCATCGGGGGATGCGGCACGCTCCAGGTGGTGCGCGATGACGGCCGCGAACTCATCGGACCTGCCCGCGCGGGAAGCCGCTGACTCGAGCCATCGGGCCGTCCGTTCGTGGAGAGGCGCCCGGTCGCGCCTGAGCACCGTCTCGTAGGTCGTTTCCTGAAGCAGAGCGTGCTTGAAGATGAACTCATCGGTTCCCTCGAATGTCGAATACGGTCTTCGAAACACCAGTTGCCGCCTGACCAGCGATTGCATGAGATCGCCGGGGACCTTCGAGTCGGCCAACGGAGTTTCCGCAGCTCTGACGAACTCCAGAGCGCTGCGCCAGAAGACCCGACCCACCACCGATGCCTGCTGAAGGATCGATTTTTCGGGCGGCGGGAGGCTATCGAGCCTCGCCTGCAGGACCCCGATCAGGGTCGTCGGGATCATCGCGGACACGTCATCGGATCCCGTCGGTGAGGACTCGGCGAGAGTTGTCGCCCGCTCGCCCAGCATCCGCAGAAGCTCCTCGAGGAAGTACGGGTTGCCCTCCGCGCGCCGGACCACGAGAGCCAGCGTTGCTTCGGCGATGGTGGGCGTTGATCGGAGGATGTCGGCTGCCAGCAGGCGGGTATGCTCGTTCGAGAGCCGGTCAAGGTCGATCCGGTCGAAACGGTCCGGCAGGAGCGCTTCTCCGGACAGCAGTTGGCCCGGCTGATCGGCCTGCGAAGGCCGTGTGAGGGCAATCACGAGGAACTTCCCCTCCGTATGCCGGAGGGCATGCCCCAACGCCGCGAGCGACTGGCTGTCACTCCAGTGGGTGTCATCCAGCGCGATCACGAGGCGAGCGCCAAACGCCATGCCGCCCAATAGCTCGGCCAGATACGACAAGGCGCGGTCGCGGAGTTGTTCGGGATCATCGCGGAGCGAGGAGATGTGCGGACTGTGGAAATCATACCCAAGCCACGCTCCCAGCATGGGAGCCTTCACCTCCGGGCGGTCGAGAAAGAAGGGCGCCGCCCCCCGTTCGAACTTGGCCCGCGCCGCAGCGGCCGAGTCGCTCTCAAGAATCTCGAAATGGGAGGCGAATACACTGCGCAGCAGCGCGTATGGCACCGCGCGCGTGTGGGGGAAAGCGCGCCCCTTCATCCAGACGACCCCGGGGTCCTCCTGTTCCATGCGGTGGGCGAACTCCAGAAGCAGCCGGCTCTTCCCGACCCCGGTCTCTCCGGTGATGAGCACCAGCCGGTTACCTTGGGCCCATGTGTCCTGGTAGGCCCGCCGCAGTGCCTCCAGCTCGGGTTCCCGGCCCACGAAGCGCGTGTCGACGCCATCAGGTCCCCGCACGGAAGACTCGAAGGTCCGCGGTCTCGCACGGAGGATCAGGTGCGCCCGCAGCAATTCCGTCTTCCCTTTGATGGCCTGGGGTGACAGGTCTTGTGTTTCAAACAGGCCGCGAACGTGGGTGTGCGTGTCGTGGGATACCAGCACTCCTCCGGGCGGGGCAATACTCTGGAGACGGCTGGCCACGTTCACCGTGTCGCCCACGGCGACGAATTCGCCTTCCCTCCGATCCGCCAGTTGTGAGACCACCACCACGCCGGTGTGGATGCCCACGCGCATGGCGAGATCCACCCTCCGCGCTCTCAACCCGTTGTTCAGTTTCTCCAGCTCACCCCCCATGGCCAGCGCGGCACGAACGGCGTTCTCGGCGTCGTCCTCACATGCGGCCGCCAGGCCGAACACCGCCATGACCGCGTCGCCGATGAACTTCTCGACGCGTCCGCCATAGTGTTCGATCTGAGTCTTCCATCGCCCGAAGTAGGCGCTCATGATCTGCTGCACGTCTTCGGGGTCCAACCGGTCAGATAGCTCGGTGAAGCCGGCGAGATCCGCGAACAGCACGGTCACGAGCCGCCGCTGCTGGGTGACCGGCAGGCCTTTGAGCCGATCGACCTCGGCCCGCAACGGCCCCAGGGCCGAATCCACCACCTCGTCGCCCAGTACGTGGCGCTGGGCCTCCATGGCGGCGATGGCGCGGGTCAGGCGCTCCAGGTCATCCATCGACGTGGGCGGGGTTCGGATCCCCCGCACGGCTGACGCGGCGGGACGGCCGGGGAGGGGGAGGATTTCCTCCGCGCAACCCCGGCCGGGTCACTCGCGGCCGGCGGTTCCGGCACGCAGGGACGTGAGGGTTCAGGAGCCTCTCCCTACGCGGCCGCACCGCCTGTCCCGTGGGTACGGGCGTACTGCTTGTACCTGGCGTCGAGGTACACCTTGCGCAGGAAGGTCGCCAGGAAGAAGCTGACGATGATGGCGGCGATGGGATCCAGGTGCGCTCCGACCATCAGTGCCGCGAAGAGCACCGTGCCGAAGGTCAGAGTGACGCGATTGATCGCTCGCAGCATTGCCGGCGGGAGAACCTTGAAATGCTCGGGCCCGATCAGGTAGTCGCCGGTGTCCTCGACGGCCTGGGTGTGCTTGCGGTCAGGCAGCATGCGCACGGCGACGAAGCTCAACAGGTAGGCCATCGATCCGACGAAGATCAGCAAGGCGATGGACATAGTATCGCCGGGTTTCGACGGAATCGAGAACAGCGTTGCCTGGAGAGTCCGCAAGATCCCGAGATTCAGCCCGTTGTCGTAGAGCCAGGATCCGCTGGCGTACGAGAACGAGTAGGCGAGGTTCGCGACGGACATGAAGCCCGCGAAGAGGGAACCGGCGGCGGCGACCGGGATCACGGCCCCGACCAGGCTGAACGTGCTCATGCGAATGAAGGAGACAAGAATCGACATGAAGAAGTTGTACACGGCGTAGTAGCCCCACCGGACGGCCGAGAGACGCCCGCCAGGGACCGTCATCTTCGTCAGGCGGGTGCGTTCCGCGTCGCCATCTTTCTGGCGGTGCAGGTTGTATCCGTAGCAGGCGGCTTCTCTCTGGGTGGTCCAGCGGACGGTATCGGCCCCTGCGGCGCCCGGCGTGACCGAGATGTGGAGCGGACCTCCATCGCTCTGCGGGATGTCGAGTTCGGCAGATCCGGCAGGAAGCGTCGCGGCGAGAGTAGTCGCGCTGGTATCCACGCTTGCGGCCGTGCTGTCGGCGGGCAGTGCCGCACCCGGTGCGGCGGAGTCTGCCGGCGGCGAGACCACCGCCAGCGGGCCGAAAGTCTGACTCGTCCCGTCAGTCCCTATCCGCTCCAGCCAGTACCGGTAGAGCCCGGGCTTCCCCTCCTCGGCGACCTGTTCGTAGTCACGGGCCTTGGACCACGTTCCTTCCCCGGGAAGCGCGGCATGGATCCCGGTGGTGATCTTCGAGAACCATGGTTCAACCAACGCGTACTGGGTCAGGTTCACGCAGATGCTCAAAATGATGAAC
The DNA here is from genome assembly GCA_025453925.1 of Candidatus Eiseniibacteriota bacterium. GTDB lineage: Bacteria > JAFGKV01 > JAFGKV01 > JAFGKV01 > JAFGKV01 > JAFGKV01. The sequence continues at coordinate 7,571 of JALOPK010000114.1, forward strand.
ACTCGGAACACTGCCTTGAGGCCGAACTTGTCCTGCCACCTGACGCCCTTTTTCGCGAACCAGAGGACGCCCAAGAAGTATCCGGCATAGGCGATGCCGTCGGCGTAGCCGATACTGGTCTGGGAGAAGCCGATAGTCGAAATCAGGTAGTTGGTCCACAAGGCGCCCAGGGCGGGCTGGAAGTGGAAGAGGAAGTAAAACACGACGATCCACAGGATGGGACCCGTGTTGAGGCCGTCCCAGAAGTTGAGGACGGATTTCTTGATCGGTATCGAGTGGGCCACGTCTTTCGGCAGGCGCAAGGCCACGAGGAGCACGATGATCGGCACGGCGGCCAGGCCGAAGAGCAGATACTTGATGGGTACGTTGTCGGCGATCCACCCTCCCGATGCGCCGCCAAAGATGCTCGTGCCGTAGATCGCGGCCCAGCAGATGGCCTGGTTGAGACCGACGGTGGCGGCCTTCGATCTCCCCGAGGTCTTGCTCTCTTCGTCGCCGGTGATGACGGTCGCCCGGTCCACCGCGACATCCGTGCAGGCGAAGAAGATCGAGAGAACGAACATCAGCCAGAAGAACACCACGGCCGAGGTGTCGAAGAATGGCGTGACGGCGTAGAAGAGCGCACCTGAAGCCAGGAGGAGGACCAGCGCCACCTTCGTCTTCCCGAAGGCGTCCATGAAGAACCCGATGACTGGCTTGAAACTCCAGGCGAGGTACGAACGCGAGAACATGGCCTGGGTGTCGGCTGCGCTCAGCCCGTACGTGAAGTGGAAGTGCCGGAAGAAGGACTGGTACGTGATACCCTGGAAGGGATTCGCCAATCCCTGGAGCACATACTCCATGGCGAACAACACCTTGTAAGGATTCCAGCCGAAGATCGTCTTCATCTTCGGGGCGGGACCTGAGGGCTGACTCTGGGAAGCCTTCTGCGCGGGGGTCTCGGGCATGGGTGCGCTCCTGTACTACCGGGGTACCGTGCCGAGTGTGGGAAACGCGCCGGGGCGTCTCACGCACCGGCCGGGAGAACGGATGCAGGATTCAGGACTGACCGGTCGCGCTTGTCAAGGCTGCGGCGCGGTGGGAGTCGCTGCCGGCGTTCGGTGCCCCTCCGTGCCCCATGCGGCCACGATCTCCCCGAAGTACGCCGTGTGGTAGTCTTTCTGGGGGTACTCGTCGTCGATGGAGTGGTCCAGGAAGTGCGCGGGGTCGAACTGATTGCGGTAGATGGTTCGGCATTCCAGGATCAGCTCCGCCTCTTGGAATGAAGGCGCCATGACCGCCGACGATGGTACGGGGGTCAGGCCACAGCCCGGAAGCTTGTCGCCATCGCGACCAGACAGCGTCCCAAGGCGGACGAGGGCCGGCCGGTGGGCCTCCGAGAAGGCGGAAAGCGTGAAGGTCGGGTAGCGCTCGATGAACCCGTGGGTGTGGCGGGTCGGCCTCACGACTACTTGAGCGAACGGACGGTTCCACATCACCCCG
>JALOPK010000468.1 GCA_025453925.1 Candidatus Eiseniibacteriota bacterium
GACCCGGGTCATCAACGACGTCGAGAACCTGAACGAGCTGTTCAGTTCCGGCGTGGTGGCGTTCCTGGGCGATACGCTCATGATCGTCGGAATCGCCGTCGCCATGTTCCTGCTCGACTGGCGGCTCGGGCTGCTGGCGCTGGGGCTCCTGCCGGTCATGGCGTGGGCCACGAAGGTCTACCGCGCCAGGGCGCGGGAGAACTACCGCGAGAGCCGCAAGACGCTGGCGCGCCTCAACGGCTATCTGAACGAGCACATCTCCGGGATGGCGACAGTGCAGGCGTTCGGTCAGGAGCGGCGGGCGTATCACCAGTTCGTGGAGATCAACAGCCGGAACCGGGACGCGCTCCTCACGAGCGTCCACTACAACGCCATCTTCTTCCCGCTGATGGAAGTCTGCAGCGCGGTCACCGTGGGGCTCATCCTCTGGCGGGGCGGCGGGATGATCCTCGACGGCTCGCTCCTGCCCGGCGTGATCGTGGCCTTCCTCCAGTACGTCCATCGGATGTTCCACCCGATCCGCGACCTGGCCGAGAAGTACACCATCTTCCAGGCCGCCATGGCCAGCAGTGAGCGCATCTTCCGATTGCTGGACGAGCCCGTCAGGATCGTGCCCCCGCCGCGACCGGCATCGCCGCAGGGCGGCGCGGGACGGATCGAGTTCGAGGATGTCTGGCTCTCGTACGTTCCGGGGGAGCCGGTGCTGCGCGGCGTCTCCTTCCGGGTGGAGCCCGGTGAGAGGATCGCGCTGGTCGGCCCCACCGGCCACGGCAAGACCTCCATCATCTCGGCGCTGTGCCGGTTCTACGACGTGGAGCGCGGGCGCATCCTGGTCGATGGGGTGGATGTGCGGGAGTGGGACAAGACTGCGCTGCGGCGACACCTCGGCCTCGTGCTGCAGGACGTCTTTCTCTTCTCCGGCACGATCGGGGAGAACATCGGGCTGGGGAGTCCCGATATCTCGCCGGAGCGGGTGGAGGAGGCGGCCCGGCGCGTGCACGCCCACCGCTTCATCGAGCGCCTCCCGCAGGGGTACGCCGCCGAGGTGCAGGAGCGCGGCTCCACCCTGTCACAGGGCGAACGGCAACTCCTCTCCTTTGCCCGGGCGCTGGCCTTCGACCCGCGGATTCTCATCCTGGACGAGGCCACCAGCTCGGTCGACACGGAGACCGAGCAACTGATCCAGGACGCTCTCCGGATCCTGCTGGAGCACCGGACCGCCATCATCGTGGCCCACCGCCTCTCCACCATCCAGTTCGCCGACCGGATCTTGGTGATCCAGCGCGGCAAGATCCGCGAGGAAGGCACCCACGCCGAACTGCTCGCCCGCCAGGGGATCTACGCCCGGCTGCATCAGTTGCAGTATCAGCTCGGATAGGACGACGCTTGTCACCACTCGCGGGCTTCCTGGACTGGTGACTCTTTCGGGTCACACGGCACGGGGGGAGGACCATGAAATGGGTGACGCGAGAGGGGGCTAAGGCGGACCGCGTGGCGTGTCCGTGGCTCACCCGGAAGTGTATCGATCCGCAGGCGGAGTTTCAGCGTGTTCGGAAGGACAAGGCTCTGGAAGTCGTCAGGCGGGAGGGCGGCAAGTCGTTCGATTGCCCGGGCGTCGACTACACGCATCGCGAGAACTAGTGCAGCTTCGAGGCCCTCGTGGAGGCATAGGGTCTGAATGATCCGGCGCTCCATCTGCTGGCGAAGATTGTCCACGGGGCGCAGGTTGCGGAGGACGTCGGGATCGTTCCCGAAGCCGCTGGCCTCCAGGTAGTCGCCCACGGCTTCGCGGCCATGTGTCCGGACGACCACCGGATACTGGAGTTGGAGTTTCCGGTGTACGACGCCCTGTACGCACGGTGTCAGGCCAAGACGTTCGGGCAGTCTACCTGACCCAAGCTGCTGAAAAAGGCCTATCTACGGCGGCCCAGCCTTCGGCCGGGTGCCCCGCGCGCTCCCGCGGCGCTGCGATGTAGCCGCAAATACGCCTCGCACCTGCACCAATCCTGACGGATAGGTACCCGGCGCGCCGCCTTGCCCTTCGACTTCGCCCAGGGTCCTGAAGTCGTCGAAGGACATCCAGACCTCCTTGAGCAGCCCGGGCGAGAGCCAGTCCTGCAGCACCCTGCGAGGTTCGGGTACCGGGGCGGCACAGCGGTAGTTCCCATCAGTCGTTCGCATATGTCGGTCAGCCGTGTGTGTCGGAATGGGCTACATGGGCTGGAAATCGAGCGAAACCGGCGAATAACATGCCTCCCTTCCTTGTTCACTTCCCCGCATTGCTTCCAAGCCTGTCGGAAGTGTGTACAGGTAGTAAAGCCACATCGAACCTGCGGAATTCTCTAAGAAAGGCACGGACCGACTCCAGCCGGAGCCTGGATGATTGTCAGAGGTGTTTACATTACTGTGGGTTGTTTATCATCGAGCGTAAGGCTCTTGTGGGGGCATGGTTGTCTTGTAGATCAACGAAATCAGGCTGTTGAGTGAGCATCTGGGCTCTGGGGTTGGCCAAGGCATTGCGCATGCAATTCCGTTGCGCTCTTCCCCCGCACCATTCCTATCACCCCTCGCCTGAAGGATGAAGCCATGGGCGGAAGATCAGTTCATGCGGCACTCCTGGTCGTCGCACTTCTCTTG
>JALOPK010000115.1 GCA_025453925.1 Candidatus Eiseniibacteriota bacterium
CCTCCCGGCACAACGTGACGCGCATGGCGGAGAAGGCCGGCTGCACCGTCATGGCCGAGACCCGCGGAGACGGCATCTACCTGGAGATCAGGAAACTGAACGCGCCAACCCAGCCGGCCGTCCCCGCGACGGGCGCCGCACCTATCGGCGGGCCGCTGGTCCTCGTGGTGCCCAGCGAGTTCTTGGGCCGCGGCGACGAGGAATTGGGGCGGATTCTGGTTCGGAGCTTCTTCCATACGCTGGGTGAAGTGCGGCCCCTGCCTGACTCAGTCATCTTCCTCAACAGCGGGGTCAAGCTGGCAGTGGCGGGTTCGCCCGTGCTGGATGACCTCCAGGAGTTGTGCGCGCAGGGGGTGGTTATCTTGGCGTGCGGCACATGCCTGGGCCACTACGAATTGAAGGACCAGCTCAAGGTCGGGGAAGTATCCAACATGTACGACATCGCTGACGCGCTGTTGACCGCGGGGAGGCTGGTGAGTCTATGACGGACAATCGAATCCGCCTCACGGCGTTGACCACGGCCGCCGGCTGAGCCGCAAAGATGGGCCCCGAGGCTCTGGCGCAGGTCCTGCGCCCTTTGCACGGCATGTTTGCGGCAGAACGGTTCCCCAAACTTCTGGTGGGCCTCGAAATAAGCGACGATGCCGCGGTGTACAAGATCACCGATGATGTCGCGGTGATCCATACGGTGGACTTCTTCACGCCCGTGGTGGACGACCCCTACGACTACGGCTCCATCGCCGCGGCCAACGCCATGAGCGATGTCTACGCCATGGGGGGCGAGGTGGTAATGGCGCTGAACATCTGCGGATTCCCACCCTCGTTGCCCGTGGAGATCATCGCGGAGATTCTGCGCGGAGGGGCCGAGAAGGTGCTGGAGGCCGGCGGAGCCCTGGCCGGCGGGCACACCATTGAAGACCCCGAACCGAAGTATGGGCTCGCCGTCATGGGAATCGTTCATCCGGCACACATTCTGACCAAGGGCGCCGCGCTGCCCGGCGACATCCTGGCCCTCACCAAGCCGCTGGGCGCGGGCATCATTACCACCGCGGCCAAGGGCGATGCCGCCAACCCTGCCCACCTGCCGCTGGCCGTCGAGAGCATGAAGCGGCTCAACCGGGAGGCGACGCGCCTGGCCCGGCTGGTCGGCGTTCACGCATGCACCGACATCACCGGCTTCGGGCTGCTCGGCCATGCATGGGAAATGGCGGAGCGTAGCGGTGCGCGGCTTCTGTTCGGCCTGGATCGGCTTTCCTTCCTCGATGGTGCGATCCGGTATGCCGGGGAGTGGCTTTTCCCGGGAGGAACGTGCCGTAACGAGCAATGCTATGGCCGCCACGTTGAGTTCGCGCCTGGCATTCCCGACGAGATGCGCCAGCTTCTCTTCACGCCGGAGACGTCGGGGGGGCTGCTGCTGGCCGTGCCGCCCGACAGAGCGGACTCACTCATGGCACGCTTCGCCGCGGCCGGGCAGCCGGTGTGGGTTATCGGGGAAGTGACCGAGGGACAGGGCATCATGGTCGAGGGGTAAGACTGACGACAAGGCGCGAGAATCTCCGGACATCGTCGGGGGCGCTCCGAGATCGTGAGAGGGCGCGGACCCCACGAAGGGGGGAAGAGAACGCCGGACGTCCGACGGCGACCCTCCGAATCGAACATGGAAGAGCGGCCAGCCCGCAATGACTGACGAGCACGGTGCCCGGCATGGCGGGAATCCGGGACATCTTACGCCGTCGCGGGGAGCGGATTCCAGTGGGGAGCACCTCCACCGAACGCGCACTCTCTGAACACCGCGCCTGAGTCGCGGTAATTGTAGAACGTGTTTCACCGCGCTTCAATGGCATATAGGACATGTCCAATATAGGACATGTCCTATATCATTCCTCACCCCTGGACACGCGATCCGTGCCGGCGTGGACTGCAGCGCCCGGAACGGGCCAGTGGAGCCCTCGGGGTTGTGCAGGACGCCGCGGCACACTCCGGCTTGCCTGGTTCTTGCCTGACACGGCAGGGGGACCTTCCTTCCTTGTGTACTGCCCTGTCTCGGGCGGATCGGCTGCGCAGGGAGAGCGCTCTGCGCCCACAACAGGCATCAGCACCACGCGGGAGACGCCATGTCGGGAGATTCTGAGCCAATCGAACGAGTGACCAGCAGTCACGCGACCGCACCGGGGATTGTCGACGGGGCGCCGGGGTCCCCGGAGGAGCCGTTTGGCGCCATGTTCGAGAGGCACGGCGCGGTGATGCTGATCATCAGCCCTGACGATGGCCGAATCGTCCATGCAAATCAGGCGGCGGCCCGCTTCTACGGGTATCCCTTGTCAGAACTCCAATCCTTGACAATCCACGCTGTCAGTCAGGTGTCCTACGACGAGGTCGACCGGGCCATGGCGGAGGCCAAGGCCGGCCGGCGCACCCGTTTCGAGTTTCCGCATCGATTGGCTGACGGCGAGATTCGCCATGTCGTCATCCACGCCTCTCCGGTGAGCTTCCGGCATCGCACGCTCCTGTTCTCGATCCTCCACGACATCACGGGGCGAAGGAAGGCCGAAGATCTTCTGCGTTTCACGCAATACGTGGTCGATCACATGACTGATGGGGTGTTCTGGGCAAGGGCAGACGGCCGGCTGGCATACGTGAACGAGGCCGCGTGCCAGAGACTGGGCTATTCCCGCGAAGAGCTGCTGACGCTCCGGGTGACGGACCTGGTTGCGGAGTACACTGAAGCGCAGTGGGCCGACCATTGGCGTGCGGTCAAAGAAAGGGGATCCCTGGTCTTCGAGAGCCGGCACGTGCGAAAGGACGGAGGGGTCTTCCCGGTGGAGATACGAACCACTTTCGTCCACTTCGAGGGGGAGGAGTATGCCTGCGGCATCGTCAGCGATATCACCGCGCGCAAACACGCCGAATCGGCTGTATGCGCCAGTGAGGAACGGCTGCGTCTCATCGTGGAGGCGACACCGCTGGCATTGCTGATGGGCGAGTTGGAAACGGGGAGGGTTCTGCTGGCCAACGAGTCCTTCTGCGAGCTCTTCGGGTATCAGCGAGACGTGATCATGACCATGCGCTCGGCGGACTTTTACGCAGATCCGGAGCGCGATCGGCCTCGCATCGCGGCGGCCCTGCGCGAACATGGTCGCATACGGCAGTGGGAGGTGCCGGCACGCAGAGCGGATGGCACGGTATTCGACGCGTTGCTCTCCTACGAGCTGGTGCAATACGGCGGTCAGGCCGCGGCCGTGGGAGTCGTCTATGACTTGACTGAGCGAAAGCGTGGCGACGCGGCACTCCGCGCCAGCGAGGAGAAGTTCCGGCTGCTGGTCGAGACGTCGGCGGATGTGATCTGGACCATCAATGAAGCGGGCCGGTTCACGTATGTGAGCCCTGCCATCATGCAGTTGCGCGGGCTCACGCCGCAGGAGGCGATGCGGGAATCCATCTCCGAGGCGGTGTGCCCCGAGTTCCTACCGCGAATCACCGAGGCTCTCGGCAGGAGTGCGGAATCCCGGAAGTCGGGGAACACCGGCTTCACGGACCACATGGAGATCCAACAACCCCGCAAGGACGGTTCCCGGGTCTGGGTAGAGATCATCACCCGGGAGCTCCATGACGAGAGCGGTCGCCGCGCCGGCGCGCTGGGCATCTCCCGCAACATCAACCGGCGGAAGCAGGCCGAAGCCCAACTGCTGGAGTCCCGGCGACTGCTCGAGGCGCAGAATCAGGAATTGCGGAAGCTGATTGTGGCAATCGAACAGAGCGGCAACACGGTGGTCATCACCGACTTGGACGGCACGATCCTGTATGCCAATCCGCGCTTCGAGGAGACCACGGGTTACACCTCACGGGAAGCGCTGGGCCAGAATCCGCGAATCCTCAAATCCGGCGAACTCGATGAGCCTCACTATCGCGCCATGTGGGACGCCATCTCCGGCGGGCAGATCTGGCGTGGCGAGTTCCACAACAAGCGCAAGGATGGCTCGCTCTACTGGGAGGCGGCCACCATCGCCCCGGTCACGGGCGCGGATGGACGGATCACCAACTACATCGCCATCAAGGAGGATATCACCGAACGCAAGGAGGCGCAGGAAGCATTACTCCGGTATGCGAGACAACTGGAAGCCCAGAACGCCGAGCTGGATGCCTATGCCCACACGGTTGCCCACGATCTCAAAGGCCCGCTGGGCGTGCTGGTGGGCTTCTCCGAGCTGCTCGCCGAGACTCCCTCGATGGCCGGGGACGAGCAGACCGCCATGCTCGACCACATCAGACAGATCGGCTGGCAGATGACCCGGATCGTCGATGCCTTGCTCCTGCTTTCCGCTACGCGTCGGAAGCAGGTGAAGATCGAGCCGCTGGAGACGGCGCGCATCGTCGACGCAGTCCAGGAGCGGCTCGGGCCGATGATTGATGAGGTGGGGGCGGAGATCCGCCTGCCGGACGCGTGGCCGCCCTCCGTGGGCTACGCTCCGTGGGTCGAAGAAGTCTGGGTGAACTACCTCAGCAACGCGATCAAGTACGGAGGCCGTCCACCCCGGGTGGAGCTTGGCGCTGCGCTCCTGGCCGATGGTCAGGTACGCTTCTGGGTGCGCGACAACGGGGAAGGGATCGGGCCCGACGACCAACAGAAGCTGTTTGCTCCGTTCACCCGGCTTCGCCAGGTCAGCATCGAGGGGCATGGCCTGGGGCTTTCCATCGTGCGGCGAATCGTGGAGAGACTGGGCGGCGTCGTGGGTGTCGAAAGCGAGCTGGGGCAGGGAAGTCTCTTCTTCTTCACGCTGCCTCAGGCGCAGACGGCGAGTGCCGATTCCCCTCCACCTTCCCTTACGGAGATTGTGCCGTGAGGCAGGAGATCGCCCCCGCCCGCGCATGGAGGCCGGCGCGACCGCTCCTCAAGGAGCCCCGGGCGGCCCCGGGCTCGACTTCATCATTCACGAGCGATCCCGTACGCGACGGAGACCGTAGTGTCCGCGCGCGGACTCGCAATGACGAAGACGAGCACTGGATCTCCGCTGATACCTGACGGATGTCGAGGCGGCCAGAGAGGAGCCGCGGAGACCTCTCAGTCTGTAGGGAGTCATCATCGGAACCGTCGTCAGTTGGGCCTCTGAGTGCGCGCGCACTCAGAGGTTTCAGGGTTCCGAGGCCGATGGGCGGTAGTCACGTCGCTCCGCGGCGTGGACGTCCCGGCGCAGAGTGCCGGGGCAAAGGCTGAACGCAGCGTATCTCGGTCGGATGATCGATGTACTCTCGCACAAGAACGGTGGTGATCGTGCAGGTCGTTGTCGTGTACCAATCGCTGTGGGGGAACACCGCCGCGGTTGCCCGCGCTATCGCCGAGGGGATCGGGCCTGACGCGCGGGTCGTGTCGACAGCCGAGGCCACCGGGGACGTCCTGACCGGTACCCGCTTCATTGTGGCGGGTGCTCCCGTGCTTGGCTTCCGCATGCCATCTGACAGGACAGTGGAAAGCATCCGCTTGAATCCGTGCTCCGCTTCCCGTCCCCCTGATCTCTCGCACCCCTCCATGCGCACCTGGCTGGACGGCCTGTCCGCCAAAAGCGGTTACTCGGCGGCCTTCGAGACCCGGATCTGGTGGTCACCCGGCGGCGCTGCGGGTGCGATTCTGCGCGGTCTTGACCGGGCGGGTTATCGACCCCTTGCCAAGGGCCAGAGGTTCATTGTGAAAGGCAAATGCGGCCCGCTCCGCGAGGGTGAGCTAGAGCGGGCGGTGCAGTGGGGGACGGCGTTGGCGGAGGCCGTCAAGCGTTCGATGGCCGTTCCGACGCGCTGATCCACCGGGCGGATCGGAGCATGCGCATGAGGCCCTCGTCACCTGACGCGAACCATGGACGGGATGCCCATGTTGACCGCCCCCTCCAGAGCGGCCGGGTGGCGCTGCGTCCGACCACCGAGGACGACCTGGCCGCGTTCTTCGCACACCAGTTGGATCCTGAGGCAAACCGGATGGCCGCGTTCACGGCCAAGGACCCCGCTGACCTGGGAGCTTTCCTGGCCCTCTGGGGGAGGATTCTCCGTGACGACGCCATCACGAAGTGGACCATCATCTCTGACGGGCGGGTGGCCGGTCACATCGTGGGGTTCCAGCAGTTCGGGAAACCATCGGTCTGCTATTGGCTCGGGCGGGAGTACTGGGGCAGAGGGATCGCCACCGAAGCGCTCATGCAGTTCCTGAGGCACGTGACGATACGCCCTTTGTATGCCCGAGCCGCCAAGGACAACATCGGATCTCTCCGCGTTCTGGAGAAGTGCGGCTTCAAGGTCAGCGGCGAGAGCAAGGGCTTCTCCATCGCTCGTGGTGTGGAGGTCGAAGAATACATCCTTGAACTGACGGGCTGATCCGACCGGAGCACCGCAGCGGAGCGGTCATCGGCATCCCCGCCCGCTGGAGTGTTTTTGTCAACGAATTCCATCGCCAGCAACGCCGCCACAGACCATACCGGCGCCCACGGTCCGTCCTTTGGGAAGCAGAGAGTTGGCCGCCAGCAGGGCGTTCTATCCTCCCTTGTCGCTCCCGGAAGGACCGTAGCGCGAGCGCCGTCGCCCCGCCGCCGAACACGCGCGACACGATGATGGTCCCGAACCAGAGAGGGAGACGACGCCCACGGCATAGGCTGCCGAGCACGGTGCGGGCGCCCGCAGTGCGAAGCCAACGGTAAGGCCACTCATCGGAGATCGCCCCCGTTGTACCGCTCCCGCAACAGACCTGCGCGTTCTCGACCCCTACCGCGCCTCTTGCGGGTCGAGCAAGGTCAGCCGCTCTCATGCCGATGACCGGCCAGCCGACACGCCCGAACCGCACATCTCCCGCCACTGGGGACGGATGCGCGGATCGCGCGCGGGAGCGCCCGCGTGGGGGCAGGCGAGGAGTGAGGAGTCTCGAGGTAGACCCGGAGGATTCCATGAAGTACATTGAGCGATGGCGTTCAAACGTGTAGCATCGCGGAGGGTCGAGTAGATGGGCACACTCCTCGCCGTCGTGGATGATGAGCAGCGAATCATCGATCTCGTGACGGTATCGCTCGAGCAGGAAGGGTTCACCATCCGCGGATTCCTGACCGGCCCGGACTTCCTTGCCTCGATCGACACCACTCTGCCAGACCTAGTGCTTCTCGACATCCGCATGCCAGGCATGGATGGGTTTGAGGTGTGCCGAAGGGTCCGCGCCGAGCAGCGAACGGCCCGGTTGCCGGTTGTGTTCCTGTCGGCTCAGGACGAGGTGATCAACAAGGTTGTCGGGCTCGAAATCGGGGCTGACGATTTTGTCTCCAAACCCTTCCATCCCAAAGAGCTGGGGGCCAGGGTGCGCGCAGTGCTCCGGCGGACGGCATCTGTCGAGACCTCCTGCCGGACCATTGGGGGCCTCGAACTCGACATTGACCGATTCGAGGCGCGCTGCGGTGGCAAGCGCCTCGCGCTCACCACCGCGGAGTTTAGAATTCTGAGACTCCTTTCCGATCGTCCCGGCGTCGTACTCAGCAGGGAACGACTGATCGACGGCATGTGGGACGGCGAGCGGGTCGTCACGGACCGTACGATTGACGTGCATGTCCGCCGCCTGCGTGAGAAGCTCGGCCCGTGCGCTCATCTCGTGCAGACCGTACGCGGCGTCGGCTACAAGATCCAGCAATAGCGCATCGGCATCCTTCCCCGCATCCCCGCCCGGGCAAATCGTCACACAGTCGTAACACGGGCGACCTCACCACGCAACGGACGTTACGCATATTCCATTATTGATCATTAAGGCGGGTTCTGCCATCCCGCGTCTTCGATTGGGCCCGCCCGTAAGGGTTGTCTCCATTTTCGTGATGTAGCCAAGGAGCGGTTCATATGCTGCGTACAAGCACACTCGTCGTGTTCGTCTGTGGGGCGCAAATCGCCTCGGCCTCAGTGTCGATCGGCACCGTCTCGATCACTGAGCTAATCAACAACTGCACGGTGGTCGGCCAGTTCCAAAGCTCGGATGTGCTCGAACTGAAAGCCCCCATTACCAACAATGAGGGCGTGATGACCATGTTCCGGGTGCTTGTGCGTATGCGTGCGCTGAACGCAACGAGCGAGACGGTCGACGCCAACTACACCGGGCCGCTATACGTGCAAGGTCTAGCGACCGCCCAGGGCTTTGATGACAGCTACGGGTTGGTCTTCAACACACCAGCGATCGCGAACGGGGCTACCTACACCGTCACGGCCCGGCTGGGGCTGCACAACCAATTCCTGGGCGCCATCGGCATTCCCAACAATGGCAGCGGGACGATCAATGTCGACGTGGAAGTCTACAAGTATGACATGGCCGGTGCGGCCGGCTTCCTTGCTGCCGCGTCCACACCCATCACGGCGTATCGACGCAATACCTGCGGAAACAGCACCAGCGGCACCCTCGTCACTGATCGTGTCGTGTACGACAGTGTCGGCGACGTGGTCACGATCGAGTGGGGCTCGGCTGGGTGTGATGCCCGGCCCGCGTTTTCCGAGGAAAGCGCGGCTACGGTGGACGTTCGTCGCATGACGGGGGTCCCCTCTGGTGATCCCGTGGCAGATTTCGGCGGCGCCACCAATGTCGCGTCAATCTCGACGTGGACCGCTCATGACATGCCGGACGACGGTTGCATCGTGGACGAGGGCGTGGCTCGCACCTTCTGCTACAGCGATCAGATCGGCACCGTGCAGAGCGCCTCGCTCTACAACACCTACACGACCCAGACTGACGACGAGAACAAGTACCTGATCATCCGGCTGCCGATCGGCGCAGGCACTGCCAGTCACCCGATCCGTGCCGCACAATACAACTACATCTTTGTGGGTAACCCCTTGGCTGGCGATCAGTTGGATCTCGGTGATGCACCTGATCCCAGCTACCCGACCCTGCTGGCCAGTGATGGCGCCCGGCACATCACGGGCAGCGCAGTTTATCTCGGCGCAGGCGTCGATGCGGAGCTTGATGGCCAGCCTAACGCCGGCGCCACCGGTGATGATCTCGCCGGCGACGATGAAGATGGGGT
>JALOPK010000469.1 GCA_025453925.1 Candidatus Eiseniibacteriota bacterium
TTCAGCATGAGTCGTCCTCAAGAAGCGTCCGCAGCTTCTTCAATCCATAGAATACTCTGGTGCGCACCGTCGCCGGTGGAACCTGCTGCACTGTGGCGATCTCTTCGTACGAGAAGCCGGTGAAGTACCGGAGCGAGAGCGCCTCGCGATGATCCGGGCTCAGCCGCGGCCAGACTGCCCGCAGTGATGAGGTCTCGATCCATCGATCCGGCGTGGAGCCCTCATCGGCCGCGTGACACTCGTCCAGAGATGACCATGAGGCCCCCCGCCGTCTCCAGAGGGTCCTGATCGTGTTGGCGGCGATGGCCAGGAGCCACGTCCGGAAGGTGCCCCGTTGTGCGGAAAAACTGCGGGCTCGCCGCCAGACTTTGACGAAGGTCTCGGAAAGTCCGTCGGCGGCCAGTTCGCCGTCGCCGCAGAGTCTCCACAGGTGTGCGGCGACCGCGTCCCGGTACCGTACGTACAGTTCGGCAAATGCGTGTTCATCACCGTGGGCAACCCGCTCCATGAGCTCCTCGTCCGTCACTCGCTGACACCTCTCACGACGTTGACGTATCCTACCATGGATACCGCGCTGAAAGGGAATGTGTTCAAGGCTGTTCGCCGTGATTCGCGGGCAAGAGCGAAACGCACCGGCGCGAAACACCGCCGCACTCGGGGGTGAAGGCACAACGCGATCCGTAGAGGTGAGCCGCATCCGGCGCCCCAGAGGCCTGATGAATGCGGTTCTCTCGGAGGGGATTCGCAACTGCGTATGTCCATCCCGGCGAACAGCTTTCTCCTCATGCGTCCCTCGTCTCGCTGCGCTACTCTCCACCTGCGGACAGAGTCTCATGCAGCGGCGTGCTGCTTCCCATGAGGGATGGGAGCAACACATGTCTGCTGCGGCAGCAGCTTCGTCATTCCTCGTTCCGTGCCTCGGCGCGCCGGGGAATAATCCGGAGACGGGACGCCGCCATGGCTGGCCGTGGGCCGGGGGCGGCAATGCGACCGCCGGTGACCGACTCAGTTGATGGGCACCGGCCTGAATCGAGTGACGGTACTTCCGATCAGGGCATTCCATTCGCTTACCATGTCGGTGGCCTTCGACACCCGCCTATCGAGAACGTTCAGCGTCTCGCCCGGGTCACTGGCGAGATCGAAGAGGCGCTCCCCATCGCCCAGTTCCGCCGGCGGGCTCTCGGTGTCGGTTGCACGGACAAGTTTGTACGGCAATCCTACCGCCGAGACGGCAACGCCGCCCGGCGCCTCGCAGAAGAGCGTGCGCCACCGCTCCTGGCCCTCGACCAGAGGAAGCAGGTTCGTTCCCTGGATGCCCTGAGGAGGTTCGACCCCCGCCAAGGCCAGAATGGTGGGCATGATGTCCAGAAGGCTCACGGGGAACCCCACGGTGGACTTCGTCGGCGCTGTGCCGGGAAGTCTCAGCATCAGCGGCACATGGATCACCGGCTGCGACAGCGGATGGGAGAGACGCCTCCCGTCGTCCGCCCCGGCGGCGATGCCGTGGCCGGCCGAGACCAGGAGCGTCAGGTCGCCATCCAGACACAGCGACCCAAGACACCGTAGCACGGTGCCGAGGCAGCTATCCGCCGCAGCGACCGCGCGCTCGTAGGATTGAAGAGGGCGCCCTTCCGCTCCCGATGCAGAGTCCGCGGCCGATGCGGGGTCGGAGAAGTGGAGCCACAAGAAGCCCGGCCGCATGGTGGGCCATGCCGCAAACAGGGTCCGTACTGCCTCATCCGCCACCTCGGCCGCCGGACGGTGGCGCCTTCCCTCCGGGGACGAGTAGTGACCGAACCCGCGGGAGAGCCTGCTGGTGCCCGGCGAGAGAGCGGGATCCGATACCACCGCGGCGCACTGATAGCCCGCAGAAGAGAGGAGGGATGCCAGAGTGGGCACCGCATCGGACAAGCCCAGAACGCCATCATCGAGGATACCGTGCACGAAGGGGTAGTAGGAGGTCATAACGCTGCAATAGCAGGGCACCACTGCCGGCGAAGGTGTGTATGCCTGGAGGAAGGCAATCCGTTCGCCTGCGGGGCCATGAAGGGCCGGCAACGCAGCGGCACCCTGCCGGACGGCATCGCTGCGGAGTCCGTCGACCGTCACCAGCAGAAAGAGCTTGCCCGTTTTGGAGGCGGGGGGCACATCCGCGGTGACGTTGGTAATCGCGACCGGGCCCTGACTGCGGCGTCCCACCGACAGCGTGACGCCGCGGAGTTCATGTCGTGTCGTCTCCGTGATGGTGATGGGATCACGCCCCGGCTCCACCTGACCAGACCAGAGGGGCTCATCGCCACCACCCACCGGCTCACCCGTCACCTCAAGCGTGGCGCTCGCCTGCCCCATGCCGTGACAGGTCAGCCCCAGTGTGGTCCCCCGGGGCAGTCGGAGGGCAAACGACATGGCCTCGCCAGGGGCCAGGATCCGCACGCCGGCGGCCGTCGAGAGCTTGGTCAGCTCGAGTTCCTCCTTCTGTATCGTCCCGACGGTGCGCGTGGAATCCCAACTCACCTCACGAACGGCGAAGCGCAGGGGCCGGGGATCGATCTCGCGTGGAGTCCGTAGCGACGGCACCAGCGCGATCGTATTCCACCCGCGGCGGAGCAGTCTCTCCGGAAGGGGGATTTCCG
>JALOPK010000116.1 GCA_025453925.1 Candidatus Eiseniibacteriota bacterium
ACGAAGCTGCAGCATCCGGTGGTGCTGCACTCCGCAGGTCCCTCCGGCGTGATACGACTCGGATATGGTCGCCCCCTCAACCCCTCCTTCTCCCGCGGGGAGAAGGGGCGGGAGCAGTAACGCGACAGACCACATCAGTCTTGTCGCGGGTGTATCGCGGGATCATCTTCCCGACTCTGCCGTCTACTCCGGAGGTCCAGAATCTTGCCCAGCAGTGACTTCAATCAGATCGGCCCCATTGTCGAGCTCATCGTGCTTACGAACCCGCAGAGCGTCCTCGACGTCGGCTGCGGGTTCGGCAAGTTCGGCGTGCTGGCCCGGGAGTATCTGGAGCTGTGGGACGGGCGTGGACGCTATGGCGATCGAACACGCCGAATCGACGCCGTCGAGGCGTTCGAACCATACATCACCCCGCTGCACCGGTTCATCTATGATGAGATCCTCATCGGCGACGCGGGCGGAATCATTCCCGGGATCGAGCACGCTTACGATCTCGCTCTGCTCATTGACGTTATCGAGCATCAAGACCGCGACGCAGGGCATGCGCTCATCCTGGCGTGCCTCGCGAAGTGCCGGAACGTTCTCGTCGCTACACCGAAGTTCCCGGGCGAACAGGGGAGCCTATTCGGGAATCCGGCCGAAACCCATCGGTCATCATGGCAACAGGCGGATCTTCAGGCCCTGCCCAACTGCTTCATCGTTCCCCACCGCGACTCCCTCATCTGCTTTGCAGGGAAGGACGCGAAGAGGGTGTGGTCTGCCCGGCTACGGGCCAGGCTGACGCGCGATGACGGATCGGTGAATTCGCCGTGAACGGCTCCCCCGCCTCCTTTCTCGTTGAACGCCCGCGGCTTGAGGCGCTCGCCCGCGCCGGCGCGCGCAAGCGTCTGCTCCTGATGGTGGCGCCCCCGGGATGGGGCAAGACCACGCTGCTCCTCCAGACGTTCAGGTGCGGAGGACCGGTGCTCTGGCATTCCGTCGCCCAGGGGGAGGTCGGTGTCCAGCCGGCGGCCGGGAGCCTGCTCCGGAGCGTGGCCAGACTCAACAGCCTCGGCGAGCGATCTCCCGATCCGGGTTCTCGCCCGCTGGATCATGCCCTGGAACTCTCCGCACTCATCGAGCGGTTCTTCCCCGACGGAGTGCACGTCGTCATTGATGGCGTCGACAGGAGCGCCGACCGGGCGCCCCTCGTCGAGTGTATCCAGGCGCTGCTGGACTATGGTCCGCCGCGGCTCCACATGGTGGTCTCGAGCACGATGGCCCCCGACCTCAGGCTGTCCCGGCTCGCCAAGCGACGGGAGGTGGCAAGGATCGGCCAGGCGGATCTCGCCTTTACGCCCGAAGAGGTGGCGTCAGCGCTGGAGCTCAGGTGGGGATCGGAGGCCGCTGGGCGGCTGGCCGATGAAGTCTTCCGAATGTGCGCCGGATGGCCTGCCGGCATGGCGTTGCTGGTGATGGCCCGACCCACGCCGCCGGACCCGTGTGAGCCGCTCCTCCCAGGGGACTCCCCGCGGGAAGGGGAGGCCGATCCCCACCGGATCATCGCTTCACTGGACCCCGGGACGCGCCGCCTGCTCTCCTTTGCGTCACTTCTGCCCGAGTTCACGCCCTCCCTCCTGGCCGAGATGTGCGGAACGCCGGATTCCGCGCCCGTGATCGAGGACACCCTGCGGCGCTGCCCGGTGGCGATCCCCACGCAGGGCGACTTTCTCATCGTGTCACCCGTTGTGCGCGAGATCCTCCGCGAGAGAATGGCGCGCGAGTGGCCTGCCGCGGAGGTCCGGGAGGCGCTCCTGCGCGCCGCCGACGCTTCTGAGCGGTGTGGCCGCTGGGAGGCAGCCGTCGAACTGGCCCTCTCGGCCGGCTCCCCGGCGGTCGCCAGCGACATTCTCGACCGCATCGGCATCCGGCGCATTCTCAGGAAGGATACCGCCGCGCACATCGCCTGGGCCAAGGCCTTCGCCGCATCACCGGACATGGGGTTCGCGGTACACTTCCTTTGCGGGAGAGCGGCCCAGCTTTCCGCTGACTACCCGGCGGCGGCGGTCCACTACCGGGCCGCACTCGACGCCGGGCAGCCACATGTCGGGCTCACCGAACGGCTCCAGATCCTCCCCAACCTTCTCCACGCGCTCAAGATGACGAGAAGCGCGGAGGCTGAGGCGGTTGAGAAAGAGATTCTCGCACTCAGGCCCGATTCGGCGGAAACCGCCGGCTACTGCCACCTGGTCAAGGGCACGCAACTCAAGAACGCCGGCGCGCTTCGAGAGGCTGAGGAAGAGCTGATCAAAGCCATCCCCGTTCTCCGCACGGCGGAGCAGGGCGAGTTCCTGAACTCAGCACTGAACCGATTGGGCGAAACCCAGACGGCTCGGGCGAAGTACCGGGAGGCGTTAGCCACGCTGCGGGCAGTGAGCGAGAGCCCCCGGCGTGCGGACCTGTTGGACCGCATGCACAATCTTCAGCTCCTGTGCCGGCTCCACGGCCTGCGGGGAGAGTTGGATACCGCCATCGCGCGGTCCAAGGCCGCCCAGGGGCTTGCGCAGCAGGGAGGGTTCACCTTCGACCGGTTCCTGATCCTCCTCGACCTGACGCTGGTATGCACATGGGCAGGCCGGCTGGAGGAGGCCGCGGACTGGCTCGACCAGGCATCGTCCCTGGAAACACAACTCCCACCGAGCCCCGCCATCCGCGCCGCACTGCTCCACTTCGGAGCCCGGCTCGCGTGGGCACGCGGGCGGCATGGTGAGGCATTTGTCCGGATCACGGCGTTGCTCGCCGATCAGCCCGCGCTCTATGACCAGATGTGGCTGGGCCTGGATGCGGCATTCATCACGTTGCGCGCCGGATCCTGTCGCGACGCCGCCAGTCTCGCCCGCCGGCTGGCCGAGCGGGCTCGCCGCATTGATGCCCGGCATCAGCTTGCCAATGCGCTGACGCTTCTGGTTGCCTGCGGAGCCCGAAACGCCCCCGACGATACCCAACCCGCGCTGGTCGAGGAAGCCCGTGCCCTCATTCATGCCGCCGACCTACGGTTCATGCCCGCCGCTGATGCGACCCTGCTGGCCGAACTCGGTGTGGCATCGGTGATAGTGCCGTTTGCCGCCGTGACTGCCCCTTCACCGTTGCCCGACATTGCGGGCTCTCCGGGGCCTCCGTCGCTGGAGATTCGCACGCTGGGGACTCTTGAGCTCATCAGGGGAGGCGCCCCGATCGAGAAGCAGATCTGGTACCAGCGCGGCAAAGCGCGGCTTCTGTTCCAGTTGTTGCTCTCCCGCGATTCGCTCTCCTCCTCCATCGACGAGATCATCGAGTTCCTCTGGCCGGACGCGGACGGCCGTCGCGGACGCGAACGGCTTCATACCACGGTCTCCGACCTCCGCCGCACGCTCAAGCAGGGCAGGGTCGCTGATCGCATTCACGTGCGGCTCGAGCACGGTTTCTACCGCCTGGTGACCGACGAGGGCGTCATGATCGACCACCTGGCGTATGGGGCACTGATCTCGCGTGCCCGGAAGCTGATCCGGGAGGAGTCGAGCCGGGAGGCGAAACCCCTCCTGCTTCAGGCCGCGACCCTATACCGGGGCGATTTCCTCCCCGACGCTCTGTATCAGCGTTTCTCCGATCCTCTGCGGGCCGCTCTCTCCGAATCGCAGTCGTACTGCCTGTGCACCCTTGCCTCCTTGGCCCCCGATTGCGGCGAGGCCATCGTCTGGTGGCGCCGGGCCGTCAGTCACGATCCCTACGAGGAGGAGTCGTACCGGGGGTATGTCAGCCTCTGCATCGAGGCCGGCCGCCCACGAGAGGCCAAGCTCGCCCTTGCGCAGCTCGAAGCTCGGCTGGCCGAGCTTCAGATCCCCATGCCGGAGTGGGCAACTGATGCCGCGGAGCGGCTGACGCGGGGCGGAGGGCCGCCGGCAGCAGGGACCGTCGAGCGGCGGAACGGCCGACATGGAGGATCCGCCGCGCAAAGTACCACGGCGAAGTAAGGATCGGCGGCAGACGACGGGTCGCGGGCCGGCGAATCACGAGCTTGTCCGAGGGTGCCGCATTTCCCTGCGGGGGACGTGCGGCAGGGGCATGGCGCCGGCCTTGCCCGCGGAAAGCCGCCGTGGCTCCCCGGCCTCAGAACGTCAACGCGCGGGCCCTGATGGTGCCGAGGATCTCCTCATCCCGCAGGGAATCCCCCGTCGCCACGAACCAGTCGAAACGGAGTCCGTGGGCGGGCTCCTTGATGGAGAGGGTCGGCGCGACGGTGGCGAGCGGAAGCTGTCCAATTCCGATGATGTCGCACCGGATCTGCTGCGCGACGACCCGGCCGTCGATGCGCGGCGCGGCCCACAGCTCGACGCTCCATCCGGAGAAGGATTCCGAGGTCGTCTGGGCATCAAACTGCGCCTCCCATGGCGCTGTCTCAGCACCGTCACCGGGCACGATGCCTTTCAGACACAATGACCGGTTCACGGAGGCAAGGTAGCGCCTCACGTCGGGAGCACGCAGCCGGAGGTCACCCGCGTGCGGCCCGGGTCTCGCCGCACTCCCCGGCAACACAGCCACTGGATCAGACACGGGATGGCAGCCCTCATACTGCGTCGTCGAGTCGAGTTCGGCGAGGGCATTGAAGCGGTCGAACGGATCGGGTTCTTCCATCGCCCGCTCCCGCGGCGTGGGGAGGAGACACGCCATCGAGGCCGTTGCCAGGAGCATCATGAAGTGCCGTCGCATGGTGCCCTCCTTTCGCGAGTCTCATCTCATGACCTCGAACCACGGTCCACGTCAAGATAGCGCGACACGTCTGAAGGTCCACTCCGGGTTCCGCCTGCCGGCCCCCTGCGCCGGCGCGGGCCAGGCGAGAGCTCGTTCGCACTCCGGGGTGGTGAGCAGCCCTCGGATGCCGGGGGAACCGGAGGTGCGCGGATCGTGTCCGTTCCATAGCACTTGAGGATACGGGCAGGTGCGCGTATGGTGCCTTCCCCGTGCCTGATGCCGCGGGGATGGTACCGCATTCTGAGAGGATCCGATGGTTCGCGTGCTCATGTCGTTGAAGACCACCGCCGGTTTTCTGCTGGTCATTGCCGCGGTTCTGGGCACGATCACCGTGCTGGAGGCACGGGAGGGCGCCGACGGGACCGGTTCGACCTTCCATCTCTACGGGTCGTGGTGGCTGTTCGTGCTACTGGCGATGCTCTTCGCCCAGCTCACTGCTTGTCTGGCGACGCGCCGGCTCCTGCGGGCCCCGGCGCTGCTTGCCGCCCACGCGGGACTCGGGCTCCTTCTGGTGGGGGCGTTCCTCACCGCGCGGGGGTCGGAGCGGGGTGTGGTGTATCTCGCCGAGGGTGAGGTGACGAATCTCCTCAGGACTCCCGGCCGGCTCGGGGTCGAGATCGCCCGGGGAGACTCGGTGGTCGGCCGCACGCTCCTGCGACGCGTCGACCGGGCGCAGGCGGGTGTCACCTATGCGCTGGCTGACGCGGGAACGGCCACATTGATTCGCTTCCTGCCCAGCTCCCGGGTTCGAAACGTCCTGCGGCCCCGGGACGATGAGATGGGCGCTCCCGGCGTGAGCCTGTATGTGCCCACACCCCACGGATCAGAAACCGTGGTCCTGGCCGAAGGATGGGCGGAAGACGCGCAGATCGGCGAGGCGCACCTCGCGTTGGGTCCTCCTGAACCCATGCCGCAATTCCCCCTGCTGGTCATCCGAGGGGACAGCGTCGCCTTGGAGCGGGAGTTGCGCCTGCCAGAGGACATCGGAGACGCCTTCGAGGCCGGCCGGTTCACCGCTACCATTCTCGATTACTCGCCAGACTTCAAAGTGGGAGTCGCGCGAAGCGATGGCCCTCCGGTCAACCCCGCCCTGCGCGTGGCGCTGGCATCGGCCGGGGCTGCCTCCGAGACCCTGTGGGTGTTCAGCAAGTTCCCGGGATTTGCACGACCGCGTACGCAGGGGCTCACCGCCATCGAGTTCATGATGCCGTCGGGGTCGGAGGAAGCCCTCAACCTGAGCCATGTCGGGGGCATGTGGCGGTTCCGCCACACCACTGCGGGCACGGAAACCGAGGGCGCCTGCGCGGAGGGTGATACCTTCTTTGTCTTCGCCGCACCCTCGGTCCGGATTCCGTTGGTGGTTCATCGGCTGTTGAGCCAAAGCGAAGTGGTTCCTGAGGTCGAGTCGGCGCCTGACGCGCCAACGGCCCCCGCGGCGGTGCAGTTCGCCTTCGCGAGTTTCGAGGAACCGGTGTGGCTCATCGAAGGAGGACCCGAGGTGGTGGTGCCCGGCAGCGACGGCGAACCGATCGCCCTCTCCCTCACCAGCACCGCCACCCTGCCGTTCTGGCTGGCTCTGGACGACGCTCGCCGGGAAGACTACCCGAATAGCGCCATACCCCGCGTGTACGAATCGGTGGTGCGCATCGGGCCATCCCCCGATTCGGTGTCGGCTCCCGTCCGCGTGCGCACCAACTCCCCGGCGCGCTATCGCGGATGGCGAATCTACCAGTCGGAGTTCGGCGCCGATGCCGATGATGATGTCGAATGGTCAGGCCTCCAGGTCGCCCGAGACCCCGGCGCCACGGCGGCATTCGCCGGCGTTCTCGCGCTGACGCTGGGTCTCCTCGGCCACATCGCCAGGATCGGACGGCGGGCCCTGCCCGTGCTGGTGCTGGCCATGGTGTCGACGCCCGGCGTGAGTTTCGCCGATCCCCTGAGCCACCTCGTGGTCTCAGACGAGGGCAGGCTGAAGCCATTGGAGACCCTGGCGAGGGATGTCGAGCTTCAACTGGGCGTCACGTTCGCCGGGGACCCAGTCGCCGGGCTTCTCGACGTCGCATTCCACACCGCCACATCCGAGAGCACACCCCTCATCACCGTTGACGAACCGCTGGCCTCGGCCCTGGGCCTCGCCTTCGGCCGCGGGATACCTCTCGTGGAGATCCAGGGCCGGCGCCGCGGGCTTGAGCGACTCGCCGCGGCGGGGGACGAGGACATCGGACGGCGCGCCCGCGCTGTGCTGGGTGCCATAGAACGCTTGGGCACACTGGAGGATCTGATGGCCATCGCGCCGGGGACGGACACCGGGTCGTGGTGGGTTCCTCCCACCCAGGCCGCGTGCCCGGCATGGGCAGTCCAGCGGTGGGCCTCTTTCCGGGAGCACTACCGGGCGGGACGGACGCGGGAGGCCGGCGAGGAGGCGCGTGCGCTGGTCCGGGAGCAGCGCGCCCGCCTGGGTCAACTCCTTCCCGCACCCTTCCCGATCGCCCTGGAGGTGTGGTGGCGCCGTGTGGATCCTCCCCGGTGGCTGCCGTGGTGGGCCGCTGTGTGGTGCCTTGCGCATGGATCGACGCTTGCCAGAGGGGCGCGTTCGCGGGGAGCATTGCTGCTGCCGGTCGCGATGGTGGCCGCGTTCAACGCGGCGGCCGTTGTGACGTGGGCGGCGTATGCCGGCCGGTTGCCCCTGCTCAATTCGTGGGAGGTGTACTTCCTCGTGTTGGCGCTGGTGCCGGCGTTGGGCCTGGCGGTCCATTGCGGCACGGGCCTGCACCCCGTGAGCGCCGTGGCTCTGGGGCTCACCTTGATCGGCGGGATCGGCCTCCGGTTCCTTCCCGCTTCCGCCCGGATCGTGCGCCCTCCGGTCGCGATCCTCCAGAGTGGATGGCGGGAGGTACACATCCTGTCCACGATGACGGCCTATGCCTCCCTCTTCCTCGTGACCGGGTTGTGCGCGACCTTACTGGTGCGGCCGGCTCAGCGCGAGATCCAGCGACTCGCGCGCCGGATTCTGCTGGTGGGCATCTGGCTGCTCGGCGTGGGGATCGCCACCGGCGCGGCCTGGGCCCATGAGGCGTGGGGGCGCTATTGGGGGTGGGATCCCAAGGAGGTGTGGGCATTGGTGGCCTGGCTTGTATTCGTCGGGGCGGCCCATGCCCGCGCGGGCGGCGCGGGTGCTACCCGTGGATGGGCAGTGCTGGTGATTCTAGGCTTTGCCGCCCTGCTGTTCACCTTCCTGGGCGTCACCTTTCTCCTTCCGGGGCTTCACAGCTACGGCTAGATGCCCGGCACCGCACCATGACGGCAGTCGAATGCGATCGTATGTGTGAATCCGAGTACGTAGGAACCGAGTTCAGGGCGTGAACAAACAGGCCGACATCACGCTGGTGCATCTGCAGGGCCCCGCGCCGGTGGTGTCTGCACCCCTCGGCTGCCTCTGCCTGCTTTCGGCGCTGGAGGCGGCCGGCATCAGGGCGGAGTTTCGCGACTACCAGCTCGGGGATGGTCCGTCGTTCGAACACGGTGACCTGGTCCGTTTCATCAGCGATGACTCGGCGGGCATCATCGGCATCAGCGCCATGGTTAATGTGCTGCCGCACCTGGTGTCGGCGCTTCGTGAGATTCGAATGGCCCGCCCGGACAAGAAGATCATTCTGGGAGGCCCGGGCCCGGCCTCGGTGGCGGCATCACTGCTGGCCGAATACCCCGTTGCCGACGTCATAGTGCGGGGGGAAGGCGAGGTCACGCTCCCCGCCGTCGTGCACGCACTGGCCGGCGGCCGGGATCCGGCCGTGATCCCCGGGGTGGTATGCCGCTCGACAGCCGGCATCGTACAGCGCACCGGGCCCGGCCGCATCACCGAACTCGACCACCTTCCCCTGCCCGCCTTCCATCGTGTCGACTTCACCCGGTACAACGGTGCGGTGCCCCTCGAACTCACCAGAGGGTGCCCGTTCACCTGCGCGTTCTGCGAGACCAGCGCATTCTGGGGGAGGGAAGTCCGTCACTACTCGCCGGAGCGGGTCGCACGGTCCGCCTTTGCCGTGGCGGAGCGAACGGGGCGGACTCAGTTCGGTTTCGTGGATGACACCTTCGGCCTGGACCGCGACCGGGCCGAGCGGCTGATCGATCTCTTCGCCGGCACGGGCATCACGTGGACCTGCTCCACCCGGGTCGAGCGACTGAACGAATCCTGGGTGGGG
>JALOPK010000117.1 GCA_025453925.1 Candidatus Eiseniibacteriota bacterium
CTTGCGGGCGTGCAGAGGCCCTCACGCGGCGTGATCCGAGTCTTCGGACAGGACTCCTGGCGCAACAGAGTTCGGGCTCTGACGCGAGTCGGCCTCGTGCCTGAAGAGCCGGACCTCCCGGCCGACATGTCTGCCGGCGAGCTATCGTCCTTCTGCGGGCGGGTGTTCCGCACGTGGGATTCCTCGGGATTCGCTGGCCGCTGCAACCGGTTGTCGATCGCCCCATCCCTCCCCTTCGAGCACTTGTCCCGGGGCGAACGCCGCCTATTGTCGCTCGCGGTCGGTTTGGGCGGCCGTCCCGACCTGCTGATTCTCGATGATCCGACCAGCGGCCTCGATCCGGCGGCCCGCTCCTGGTTACAGGACGAGTTGATCCGCGAACTGGCCGATCGCGAATCCACGATCCTCCTGGCCACCCACGACATGGACTTCGCTGAGCGAGTGGCAACCCATGTCACGGTGCTTCACGGGGGCGCCATGCAGGTCCATGAAACGATGGAGACACTGAAGAACAGGTTCTGGAGAATCCACCTCCCCGGGGCCGCCGGACCACGCGATTCCATACAGGAGACCATTGTGCGCGACGCGCACGTCGTCCGCATCATCCGCCGCGGGTCAGGCACCGATCTGGTAGTGAAGGATGACCTCGGCGCCGTGCTCGGGGTTCTGCGCTCGGCGGCGCTGGAGCCAACGGGCGAGGCGGAGCACCTGTCGCTGGAGCAGGTCTTCCTGGCGCTGTGCGAGAATGAGAAGGAGGCTACCCGATGAACGCCATACTGGCAATCGTGGTGTGCGAGTTCCGGGCGCGACGCGTGGTACTTGCCGCCGCCGCCGTCCTTGGCGGCGCGATGGTGCTTCTGACGTGGATCACCGGCGGATGGCTGTGGGGCCGGTCAGAGGCCGTGGCGGCACTTGCCTGGTGGGTAGGCGGGATGTTCACGGTGGCCATCGCCGTCGCGATTGGGGCCGAGTCGGCGGTCAGGGACTCAGGCCGGGGACGGCTCGCCTTCTATCTCCGGCTCCCGATGCCGGCGCTTTCGATCTGGGTCGGAACGACCTTGTCCAGCCTTCTGATCGTCCTCGGGTCCGGCATCGCGGTGGCGGGGCCAGCGGCGCTGCTGCTCGGAGCAAAGGCTATGCGCCAGGCGATGCCGTTGAGCGGTCCGCTGGGGGATATGGCGATCCCCTATGCGGCCCATCCCTTGGTGCTCATGGCATTGCCGGTGATCGTCTTCCTCGTCGCCCGGGCGGTTGCCGTGACACTGGCCGACCGATCGCCGCTGCTCCTCCTGGATGTCGCCGCTGCCGCGGCGTGCGCCGGGCTACTGTGGAAAGGGGTATCTGATCTGTTCGCGGTACAGGCGCGCAGGGATCTGGCCCAGGGGCTCGCTCCGGCGGCGCCTGCTTTGCTCATGGCCCTCGTGCTGGGAGGCGCGGCAGCGGTCATCTGGGGGCGAGCCGACCGGCGGAGGGCGCATCGAGCCCTCACGCTGACCTTGTGGCCGCTGGCGCTCGTGGCTGCCTTCGGATTCGTCCGATACTCGGCCTGGGTGCTCGCGCCCCGGCCATCCGACATCACCGAGGTCTACCGGGCCGATGTCGCCCCGCAGGGGCCCTGGATCGCGGTCGGGGGCCTTGCGAAGGGGCGGATCGACTACAAGCCTGCGCTCCTGGTCAATACCGACACCGGCCGGCACTACTCCATCGGTCCGTTGATGGGCTCCGATCTCCCGTCCGTCATGTTCGCGGCCGACGGGAGCGAGGTCTTCTGGGTCGAGTCGATCAAAGGAAGGGGCGGCCAGGACAACATGCTGATGCAACGTTCCCTGGCGAATCCCTCCGAGCCGCCTCGCCAGGCCGTGTGGATCGGTCATCAGGCGGGGCAGCCCTGGAGTCCATGGATGACACTCGCACCTGATGGCAGCGCCATGGCGACCGTGCTCAACAGGACGATTCACGTATTCCGAACCGCCGACGGGCGATGCGTGTCGCTTGCCTCCCAGGCAGCCGATGCGTCGTGGTGGCGGCTGTCCTTCACGAGCCCCGACACGCTCCGTGCCGCGTGGTGGACCATGGACAAGGGAGACGGGATGTCGACCCTCCACCTCGGGGTGCTCCCGGTCGGATCGCAGACACTCCAGGAAACCGGTTCTATCGCAGGCCTGCGAACGTACGTCGCCAATGCCCAATTCGATCCGACGTGGAAGACGGCCCTCATCCGGAACTCGGAGGACGGTCCTTGGTGGCTTAACCTCTATGACGGCATCTCTGGCACTCGGATTGCCGCGGTGGACTCCGGTCCAGCCGGCACCAAGGCTCCGTCGGCCCTCATGCTGGCCAATGGGCAAATCGCGCGCGTCATCATCAACCAGGGGAAGGTCGAGGTGCTTGTTGGTGGGATCTCGGAGTTTGGCTATGCCATTCCACTCGGCCCCGGCTCCTACGTTCGATTGGCTGAGGAAGTCACTCCCGGGATAGTGTTAGCTTCGGTGAGCTCCGTAGAGCAGGAGAAGATACACGGCACCACCTACCTGGTGGACATCACGGGGAGAAACGCCCGTGTGCTCAGGGAAGGCGCCTGGGTTCCGCCCGAGTACTGGCGATCCGCCCCAGGCACATCCGCCACGCCCCGGCTGTGTCTCCTGACGGATGAAGAAACCGAGCGACTCCTCGTGGTCGACCCCGTCACCGGCCAAGTGCGCATGACCATCGGAGGGTAGCACAGGCGGCGAAGAACGCGAAGCGAGCCACGATTGTGCGTGAACTCGCGGCGACCGGCCGGCGCGTTGAGACACCGGCGACACTGCCGGAAGGATTCGCAGGTCTGTCGCTTCGGATCGAGGCCTCCATGACGCCGCACATGAGCCTTGTATCAGGCACACCAAACGGAGGTGGACTGGTTCGGCATGTGTGGGGCGGACCTCAGGGTTGGCAGATCGAGAATGTGGCGCCGTGCAAGGAGCACTGCTCGTCCGTGGCTGTGGCGCCTGACGGGGCGGTGCATATCGGATTCATCGGCGTTCCGGAATCTGGATGGTACGACCTGAGGCATGCGGCATCCAATGGCTCGGGCTGGGAAACCGAAGTGGTCGATGAGTATGGGATAGCTGGGCGGTATCCGTCGTTGCAGCTCGATGACCTCGGTCTGCCGAGGATCGGCTACCGGGACGACACACGAGGCCTTCTCGCATACACCTTCCATGACGGGACTACGTGGCACAAGGTCATCGCGGACTCGGTCGAAAACCGCGGGAAGAACCTCTCGCTGGCGCTGGATGCCGAAGGAGAGCCGCACATCAGCCACAACAACGCAGACGGTTCCTCGCCCACGAATCTCTGGCATACCTACCGGGAGAACGGTGTATGGCATACGGCGACTGTCCAGCCTGGGTCACGGGTTCATGGGGGGACCTCACTCGCCGTCGACAGCCAGGGGCGGTCGCACTTCTGCTACTCGCGCTACACCGGGGGAGACTACCGCATCCTCTATGCACGATGGGATGGTGAAGTGTCCATCCAAGAGGAATTCGACCCCTCCGCGTTCTGCTATCACGGAGACTTCTCGATCGCAGTGGACGGAGCTGATCGCGCGCAGATTGCATACTACGATGAGAGTCACGGCTGGCTGAAGTGGGCAAGGAGGACCGATGAGGGCTGGCACGTCGAGGTTGTCGACTACGGCGGCAACGTGGGCCTGCATGTGTCTCTTGCCCTTGATGCCGACGGATGGCCTCACCTGGCGTATCAGGCTGAGATCGGAGACCTGAAGTATGCCCGACGCACCGATGACGGCTGGCAGGTCGAGATCGTGGACTCCGGCAATGATGTAGGCTGGTTCACGTCAATCGGTCTCACCACGGACGGGCACCCCGTGATCAGCTACCGTGACGCCACGACCGGCTACCTGAAGGCAGCGTGGAAATCAGGCGAGGAATGGCATGCCGAGCTCATCGCGTATGGAGGGAATGTCGATCTTTGGTTCTACAAGTACGGGACGTCGCTCAAGATTGATCCAGATAACACGGTGCTCATCGCGTTCTATGACAGCGACGACGAGGATCTCAAGCTTGCCCGTGGCACGGGGTCGCTTGGTGCTCGGGATGACTCGCCCCGGATCGAAGACTTCACGCTGAGGCTGCTGGGCCCGGTACCGACGCCAGGTCTCGTCCGGTTGGCAATTGAGGCGCACGGGATGAGCAGGGTGCGCGCATCGGTCTGTAACGTGATGGGGCGGACAGTCCACACGTTGTTCGACGGTTGCATGGCGCCCGGAACTCACGAGTTGTCTTGGAATGGCGTCGGCGCATCGGGCCATCGGCTCGAGAGTGGCACCTACGTCATCGTCGCCAGAGTCGGCGATCGGCGCGGAAGTATGCCGCTGGTGGTCCTTCGGTAGATCTCGGAGCCAGGAAGGATTCGAGCCACGCGATTCCCGATGGGGATCGCCGTCAGAATAGCGAGCGATGACTACCGCCAGAAATGGGGCCGTCAGTCCTCGGCAGTTCGCAGCCGCCGTCTGTGGCTGACAGCGGACAGTTGTCGGTTCTCCCCTACCCCTCCGGGTCTTCGCCGCGGCTCCTGCGGTACATCTTCCGTGCCTCGTCCTTCATCTCCATTTGGTCATAGAGCACGCCCAGCCAGAAGTAGGCCTGACGAGCCGACGGGTCGACCTCGATGATCTTCTGGTAGGTTTCGAGAGCACGATCGGACATGTGGCATGTCCGGTATGCCCGCCCCAGGGCAAACAGCGCATCGGTGTTCTTCGCATCAAGGCGAAGTGTGTTCCTGAGCGCGTCGATGGCCTTTCGGCACAAGCCGACCTTGATGTACGCCAGACCCAGGTTGTAGGAAGCCTCCAGACTGAGGGGATCGAGTTCCAGTGCCCGCTCGAAGTGGTGAACCGCCCGCTCGAGGTCGCTCTGGTCGCCGTACATCGCCCCCAGGTTGAAATGCACCTGAGGATTCGTCGGTTCGGCCTCGGCAGCGGCCAGCAGCGTCTTGACGGCCCTATCCTGTCGGCCGGTGCGTTCGAACACTAGCGCGAGGTTGATCAGAGCATTGGTATGGGAGGGCTGAAGTTCCAGCGTCTTCTGGAAGTGTATCTCCGCCTCTTCGTGCAGCCCCAGGCGAAACAGGGTCGCCCCCACCCGGTAGGTCAACACGGGATCAGCGGGGTGTTCCTTCAGTGCATCCCGAAAGAGCGCGAGCGCCTCGTGGTAGCGTTTCACCCTGTACAGGGCAAGCGCCTGGTCATGGAGTGCTTGAGCTGCTGGTGATCGTTCCATCCGGAATCAACGTCTCCTCGGTAAGACCATGCCGTGATATCGGTGCGCTACAGTTAGGCGCTGCGAAGGTGGACGTCAAGGCCGAGGCTTGGCGGTTGACAAGCCGAGAGGGTCCCGTACCTTGGTTCTCTTGGTGATTGTTCCGGCCCGCCCTATTCATCGCCAGGGACGGGCCGGCGCGGGTCGTGTCGCGGGGAGGCCTGCCCCGGCGGCGAACCCTCACCCGAGACCAGGGCTATTCCATGACCCATCTCATCCGGCTGCTGCGCCCCCGGCAATGGACGAAGAATCTGGTGGTGTTCGCCGGTGTCGCCTTTGCCCAGCGCGCGACCAATTCATCGGACCTTCTGAAGGCCCTGGGCGCTCTCGGCGTCTTCTGCATCCTCAGCGGCGTCGTCTACGTCGTCAATGACATCGCGGACCGCGAGGCTGACCGCAGACACCCGGCCAAACGCCACCGGCCCATCGCCTCAGGGGATGTGTCGGTGCGCACCGCGGCGATCCTGGCCACCGTGCTCGCGGTGATCGCCCTGTCGGCCGCGGTGGCGCTTTCCGTTCCGTTCGCCACGGTCGCCGGCGCGTACCTTGCCCTGATGCTGGCCTACAGCCGGTGGCTGAAGCATACCGTGATCCTCGATGTGTTCTCGATTTCCGCGGGCTTCGTACTCCGGGCGGTGGCGGGTGCCGCCGTGATCGGCGTGGAGATCTCTTCCTGGCTCATCGTGTGCACCATTTTGCTATCGCTGTTCCTCGGAATGAGCAAACGCCGCCACGAGTTGCTGATGCTCGAGACCGGCGCGGCGAATCACCGGCCCATTCTGGCGGAGTACAGCCCTGAGCTCCTGGACCAGATGATCTCGGTAGTGACGTCTTCGACGGTGATCGCCTACGCGTTGTACACCCTCAGCCCCGAAACGGTGGCCAAGTTCCATACTCACGCGCTTTCTCTCACAATACCATTCGTGCTCTACGGCATCTTCCGGTACCTCTACCTCGTGCACAAGCGGGATCTGGGTGGCAGCCCGGAGCGGGTGCTGCTCGAGGACAAACCATTGCTGGTCGCGGTGGCGGCGTGGGCGGTCTGCGTCGCGGTCGCGATCTACTACGTGGGCCCTCACAGGCTCCTGTAGACTACCGGGACGCCCCCCCGAACAGGAGAAACTCATGGCTGGTAATCCTGCGCACTTGATCCGTCCCCACGTTCATGGAATACCGCTCTACGTGCCCGGGAAGCCCATTGAGGAAGTCGAACGCGAACTAGGGATCGTCGCCGCCAAGCTGGCGTCCAATGAGAACCCATTGGGACCGGCCCCGGAGGTGGTCACCGCCATCGCCGCTGCCGCAACCAAGATGAACCTCTACCCCGAGCTCGAGGCCCCCGTGCTGCGGCGAGCCATCGCCGGCAGGCTGCGCGTCGAGGAGGATTCGGTGCTAGTCACCGCTGGCGCGAGCCACTTCCTCGAGATCGCGGCCCTGGCGTTCCTGGGGCCCGGCCTGACGAGCCTCGGCCCCTGGCCGTCGTTCGTGCACTACGTGATCGCCTCAAGGATGGCTGCCGGTGACTTCGTGCAGGTTCAGGCCGCTGATCCAAGGAAGGCGACCGTTGAGGAAATCCTCGGCAGCGTAACCCCGGCGACGCGCCTTCTGTTCATCGCCAATCCCAACAATCCGACCGGCGCCCACTACGGCAGGGGTGAGCTGGAGGCTCTTTTGTGCGGGCTCCCCGAGCACACCATGCTGCTGTGGGATGAGGCCTACTTCGAGTACGTCACGGCCGAGGACTACCCGGACGGCATCGCCTATCTGGCCAGGGATCCCCGCATGATGGTTGTCAGAAGCTTCAGCAAGGTCCATGCGTTGGCCGGGCTGCGCGTTGGGTTCGGCGTCGGCCATCCCGCCATTATCCGGGAATTGGCCCGCATCCGTGGGCCATTCAAGATCTCGCTGCCGGCGCAGGCTGCGGCAGTAGCGGCCCTGGACGCGACAGATCACATGGCGCGGAGCATCGCCCTGGCGATCGAGGGCCGGGCGTTCCTGGCTGAGACCTTGGCGGGCATGGGGCTCCGAGTGTGGCCGAGCCAGGCGAACTTTGTGACGGTGGACGTGGGGGCCGACGCAGGGGAGGTGGCCGGACGTCTGGAGAGGACCGGCTACATCGTTCGACCGCTGAAGCCTTTCGGCCTCCCGACCTGCCTTCGCATCACCGTGGGCACCATGGAGCAAAACGCGGGCTTCGTGCGGGCGCTGGCCGGCCTGCGCCTCTGCGCCTGATCAGGGTCCGTCGCGGACGACTATCCCACGACCTGACTTCCCGTCGACCAGAATCCGCAGTGCTTCCTGAAGGCGCACGTGTCTGACCGCGCCATCGAGGTACTCGCTTGCCGCGGGTTGGCCCTGGAGCCAACCCCAGTCGATGCACCCATCTCCCCTCCCCTGGTGCACCGTGAGGTAGGCAATGCCGAACGTGGTGAGATTGTCGAAGAAATGGGAGCCGAGAGAGGGCTCTACTTCCAGATCCGGGAAGTCGGTTTCGACGATGGCCCGGGCGCTGGAAATCTGATGCCACGCAACGGGAATGCCAAGCCAGGGGTCGCTGGATCCCCACCGGCCGGGACCGATGAGCAGGCAGTTTCTCTCCTCCGCCCGCATCACACCGTTGAGACGCTGGAGGATCTCCGCCACGCGACCAGTTTGAGACCGGTCAAGCCGTGACGGGTCCACCATGATCACATCGCGCACAAACGATGTCCGGCCATGGCCAAGGGCGCACTCCGAGCGCACGAGGATCGGTTGCTCGTCGCCGATGCGATCGAGGTCGATCTCGTCACCCATTCGCTCCACCACCATTGGACGCACCTGGAGCACGTGGAACTCGTGGGGCGCGGCACGGCCGGCCTGCAGATCCATGGCGAACTCGATCTCCACAGGCATCCCGAATCCCGCCTCGGTGACCGCCAGAAGACGCTGCATGAGCCGCGGGAGGGAGAAATGGTACCCTTCCAGGAGCCCCGCGAAGGTCACCAGGGGAATTCCCCCCACGTCCAGGCCGGCCACGATTCGTTCGTTGTCGGGGAAGTAGGAGGAGGCGATGGCATCCGCCTCGCCCGCTCGCAAGGCATCGACTGTGTCGCAGGCGACGATGTTCGCATCCAGCGCCAGACCGGGGATCATGCCTTCCTGCCCCAGATCGAGGGAAAAGAACCGGTGTTGCGCGGAGCGGAGGATGTCGGGCACCCGTGAGAACTGGGGTAACACCTCGGGCCGCGCCGGGCAGAATCGAAGACCCTCCCGGCCTTCCACCACGCTCTTGCCGAGGCCCATTGCCGTCAGGGTCACGCCGTCCTCGGGCCGCATGCCGCGAATCGGGTAGAAGTTGTATGAGAGAGCAACTCCCGAAAACGTGGGGTAGAACCGGTTCCCTCGGCCGCTCCCAACCAGCCGCTGCACCAAAACAGCCATCCGCTCCTCCTCGACTCGGTGGGGCGTCGTCGCCAGGTACTCCCTGGCCGCTCGAAAGGCCGTCGAGGAATAGACCACCTTGATGGCCTCGATGAGCTGCGCCAGCCTGACGTCGAGACTGGGGTGATTGTTGGGGAGCATGACCGTGGCGTACACCCCCGCGAAGGGCTGCAGCACCGAGTCCTCGAGAATGCTGGACGACCGCACCGCCAGTGGTCCCCGCAAGGAGCGCCGCCAGCTCGGCCCGGCGCCCGTGGCCGAAGCGACCGCCCCGGAATGCATCCAGCACGTCCTGATCGGTGCGCTCCCCGGGTTCCAGGACCATGGCTTTCAGCTTATTCTCGGCCACGAACTCCTCGAACACATCGCTGGCCAGCACGACCGTGTCGGGGATGCACACCTGGACGCCCGGAACGCCGATGTCTTCCTGCGCCAGGAGCTTGTGCATGAAGGCAAGACCCCGGCCCTTCCCTCCCAGTGAACCCTGGCCGATCTTGGCGAACGCTACGAAGTCGTCATACCGCGACACATCGAAATCCGCGATGATGTGCCGCTGTATCTGCCTGAGGTAGGTGACGAAAGACTCCAGCAGGTACCGGCGGAGATCCGCGATGCTGGGGAACTCCGACACCCGCTTCGGACGGATGAGGGAGGCGAGCTCGAACTCGGATCTGGCCTTAAGCCACCGGGAGAAATGGTTCCTGCGGGCATGGAAGTCGATCGACTCGTCGGGCACCTGCCGGAGACTGTCCACCATTCCTTTGATGGTGCCGGCACGCCCGACTTCGCGGCCGTCGAGCGCACGGAACACGAAGTCGCCGAAACCGAAGTGGGTCATGATGAAATCGCGAATCTCATCCAGAAGCCGGGGCGACTCCTTGTGCACGAAAAACGCGCCGGCGGCATGGGCACGCTCTGCGTTTCGAGAATCGGTGGACTGGAGGAGGAGCGGCACGTCTGGATCCCGCTCTCGAATCCTTCGTGCCAGCTTCAGCCCGGCTTCGCTGTCATACACGCCTTCACAGTGATAGCTGACATCGGAAATCACGCCCAGGAGGTTTTCCGCGTAGCGTTCATAGAGAGACCAGGCTTCCTCGAACGACTGCGCCAGCAGGATCTTCGGCCGGGCCCGGGTGCGAAGCAACCGGTGGGAAAGGTTGAAACCTTCGTCCAGCAGACGGCCGGTCTGCCTCGTTACCTCCGCGTAGATCTGGGGGAGAAACGAGGAGAAGAACCGAACTTCGTCCTCCACCAGAATAATCACCTGAACCCCGCTCTCCAGCACGTCATGATCCGCATTCTCGCGGTCTTCGACCTGCTTGATCATGGCCAGGAAGACCTTGAGATCGCCTTGCCAGAGGAAGACCCAGTCGATGACACCCCGGTCCCGCATCCCTTCCAACCGTGGCAGATCCCAGGCATGGGCCGCCAGGAGCGCGACATGTACGCCGGGGTGCGCCGCTTTCACCTCCCGGCCGAATACTTCGGGTTCCATGTCCCCGATGCGGGAGGTGGTGATGACGAGGTCAAACGGTTTGGCGGCAAGCAGCTCAAGCGCCTGGCGGCCGCTTCCCGCAAGGGTGAACCGCGGCGCGAATCGGAGGTTCAGCTCGAGATTCCGATACTCCTGGAGCACCAGCTCGGTGAGGTGGCCGTCTTCCTGGAGGATGAAAGCATCGTACTGCGAGGCAACCATGAGGATCTCCTGCACCCGGAATCCCATCAGGGAGGAGAACTCGTCGGTGTGCATGCCGTAGGTCGGGACGGCCATGCGGGCAGCCGGCCGGGGCCTGGTCGCGGGAATGGAGACACAACTGCCGACCACATCATAACGCCGCCCGTGCGCGGCTGCAAGACACGCCATCGATCCTCATGCTCCGGCCGATTGCGGTCTTGGGATGAGTCTGCCCGACGGTATGCTCACCGTGAACGGTCGGCCCTCCCATCCCGTGCCAGGCCCCATCCGCTTCAGACTCCACTTCCGGTTCACGCGCCCGCGATCACAGATCTTGCCCTCTCCGGCCGGCAACGCCTTCTTCCCGATGCTGCTTCCAACGTCAC
Source organism: Candidatus Eiseniibacteriota bacterium (assembly GCA_025453925.1). Lineage (GTDB taxonomy): Bacteria > JAFGKV01 > JAFGKV01 > JAFGKV01 > JAFGKV01 > JAFGKV01. The sequence goes on from JALOPK010000117.1 coordinate 10,806, forward strand.
AGTATCCGGGAGCCGGCAATACCGCCCAACCCGAACAGGAGAGCCCAATGTCTCGGATTCACCCTGCAACCCGCAGCCTTCCACTTGCCCTCTGCCTCCTCGCGGCTCCTGCACCCGCCCGGGCGGGTTGGCAGTTCGATGTCGAGACCGGCGCGGTGCTCAGCGGCTACAACGACGTGGGAATCCCCGGATCCACGGGCACAAGGTTCTCCCTCTCCGACGACCTCACCACCGCAACGTCGCCCTACATCCGGGCGCGGCTCACCCACACGTTCCGGCTGAGGCACGCGCTGTCGGTGCTGGCAGCCCCCCTCACGCTGGAACCCGAGGGCGCATTCGGCGACACCGTTCACTTCGCGGGTGCGGCGTTCCCTGCGCAGAGCCGCGTTAATGGCACCTACCGGTTCGATTCATACCGGCTCACCTACCGGTACGACGTGCACCGGAGTCAGAAGGTAAAGGTCGGGTTGGGGATCACGGCCAAGATTCGGGACGCGGAGATCGCGCTGCGAAGCGGGAGCCAGTATGCGACCAAGATCAACACCGGCTTCGTCCCCCTCCTCCACGGCTCGTTTGAATGGTGGTTCGCGGACCGATCCTCCCTGCTGGTAGTAGCCGACGCGCTGGCGGCCCCCCAGGGGCGGGCCGAGGACGTGCTGGTCGCCTTGCGATTCGAGGCCGTCCCCCCCCTGGCGATCCGGGTCGGCTACCGTATCCTGGAGGGCGGCGCCGACAACGACGAGGTCTACACCTTCGCGCTCCTGCACTACCTTGCCATGGGGTTCACCATTACCATCTGACCCATTCCACTCGGGCAGCATCCATCACCGTGCCCGCCTCTGGGTGTCTGCGTACGGATGCCGTGAGATCGCCAGGCACTTGGTTTTGGGGTCCACCACCCGGGCGGAGATGGTCGCACGGACAACGGGGAGTATCTCGCACTGGCGATCTTGCGTCTGCAGCGTGACGGCGAGTGATCAGGTGTGGAAGGCTCCGGGAAGATCGGATCGTATTCGTGACTGCTACGACGTGAAGCTATCCCTCAACATGACACGGCCACAGCGACCCTCCCTCCTTGCCTACCGTCAGCGGGCTGCGGAACTCACCTGCACCTCCATGTCAGAAGAGGCTCGTGCGAAACGCGGCCCATCAACGGTCGTGACGGAGCCCGACCCTCCAGAAGACAGACGGAACAGCCCGCATGGCAGATATGGAGGGACGACCTCCGTGTCGTCCGCAGGGGTTCTGCATGGGGCTCAGGAGTTGCCGTGTGTATGAGCAGGGCAACACCCGGGGCCGGGACTTGTTTGCGGACATGTGGTTACGCCGACAACGGTGAACACCTCGCACACTCGCATGCTGGAGCCCCGGCGCCCTGAGTCCGGTGATTGGGCACGCCGGAGAGCGGCGCGGCGACAGCCTGCACGGATGAATCCGTACTCTCAACCCTGAGAGGTCTCACGGCGCACCGCCCCCTCAGCGGCCCCACGAACCCCGAGCACTCGACCGTGAACCCTGAGCCCCTCGAACTCCCCCCGGAGCGAGACGGCAGAGGGTTTAGGTCAGCAGGCCAACAACGATCAGCACGGCCATGGCGAGCGAGATGGCCAGCCGTACCACGGTGGTGAGCAGGCTTCCGATGCCGACACCGGCAGCAGCCTTGAGCGCCTGACGGGAAGTCCTCCCGGTGAGACGCTCGACGGCCGCCACGCCGATTAACGGGAGCACGAACACCAGCCACAACGGCCCGGCCAGGAACCCCACTGCCGCCAGCACGGTAGCTGCGATGATCGCCTTCCGGGACGCTCCGGCGCCGGCGGCGCCCGCGGCCCCCGCGAAGGAGTCGAAGATCAAGGAGACCGCCGTGAGTACCGCCAGGGCGATTATGGTGGGTGAGCCGTAGAATCGGAACCCCGTGGCCCAGGCATAGCCGGCGCCCGCGGCGAGGATGATCGGAGGGCCCGGCAGCAGCGGCAAGACGGATCCGACAACGCCCACGGCGGCACTGAGGGCCAGCGGAACTAGCAGCACGATCTCCCACCAGTTCATGACGCCCTCCTGCCGTCGCCGCCCTCGGACCCTGATTGAGCCAATGTCCCGAGAGCGCGCAGCGCAGACGACACAGCCGCGGCATCTCCCTGCGCACGACGTTCCACGGCTTCGATGGCGCCTCCGTGCAGGGCGAGAGCTTCGGCCTCGAGACCGGTGAGCACCGCAGCGATTGCGGCCCGCGCCCGCCGGCGGCTGCCCCACCGGAGGAGCCGGTGGACCAGCGTCCACTGCAGCGCGAGCGCAACCGCCAGCACGACCGCGGCCCCGGTGAAAGATTCCCACTCCGGAGCCCTGCCGGCCAGCACGCGGCTGACCGTCCGCGCCACCCAGTAAGCAATCCAGGCCCACGCCGGCAGATCCATCAACAGACTCGACAACCTCCCCGGGGACCCGCTCCGACGCTCCAACTCCCGGCTGACGAGAACCGGCAACCTGGCGGCGATCAGCTTCGGCGTAGTCTCCGAACCAAGGTGAGCCACAACCAGCCCGCGCACGACACCCCCGTCCATCCCGCGTTTCGTGGCGGCGAGCACGAAACCCTCGTGCAGCAGCGCGTCACCGTGCTCGTCGGATAGGACCATCTCGTCAACCTTGGCCCGCAGCCGTGCATCCAGCCGCTCCGCGGTGGTGGCCGAGCCCGTCTGCGCCAGTCTGCGGAGACCATACGCTATGGTGGCGAACAGGCCGAACACCCCGGTGAACGAACCTCCTCGCGCGGCAGTGATCAGGGAAGTGAGGCCGTCTTCGGGCATCACGACCCGACGCAGCGATCGCGCCGTCTCGGCGAAAGACATGACCACGGACTCTATACAATCCTCGCGCCAGGCCCGGGCCGCGGTCTCCCACCCCTCCGGGAGCGCACCGCGCACGAGCCGGGAGGCCAGCGAGGCCCGCTCAGCCATGTTGGACCGGACGATACCTGCCAGGCGGGAGCGATCAAGGCCCTCGGCAACAAAGGAAACGAGCTCATCAAATCGGTTCGCGGACGAGGTGCTCCCCTCAGTGTGCGGCCTGAGCGCCGCGCGGGCGGAAATCGGGTACACGGGCGCCTCGGTGAAGCCCACCGTACGGATCACGCCCCGGAAGTCATCCACGGCAGCCCCATCGGGAAGCTGGTCGATCTTGTTGAAGACGAAGGCGAACTCGCGCCCCTCCCGGTAGGCCGCCAGAAGACTCAGCACGCGCGCCGAGACATACTTCTCGCCGCTTACCACCACTAACACCATGTCGGCGAGATCGAGGGCGCCCTTCAGCATGACGAGGTGGTCCTCGCATGCGCTGTCCGCGTCGGGCGAGTCTATGATGACCTTGCCCTCTAGAGAAGCCCGTTGGTGGCGCACGAGTTTGACTTCCGGCAGCTCAAGGAGCCATGGGTCATCATCCCTGACATGCAGATATGCCGTGAACCCCGAGGTGGTCGGCCGCCGTTCACCCGTGACCGCCACTGGTTCGCCGGCAAGGGCGTTTAGGAGGGTGGACTTGCCGACACCCGTCCCCCCGGCCAGAAGGATGCGGAATGGCCTGAAAGGAGCAGCGGCACCGTGCTCGATCTGCTCCGCCAGCGCGCGAAGTCCCGCGCCTGCCACTTGCAGACCGGGGAAGACGGATTCGGCGGCCAGGGCCTGCAGGGCCCGGGCAGTGTCTGCCGATCCCGCGAAGGTCACTGGAGCAGCTCCCTGGCGCCCGGGAGCTGGGCACCCACGTCTCGGATCCTCTCTGCGAGCCCCGGCTCGGGCAACGGCACGGCTTGCCGCAGGGGAACCATCAGTTCATCGAGAAACCCTCTCAGCGACGCCTCGCGTACATCCAGAAGCCTGGACCGGCAGCGGAGAAAGTAGGGATGCCCCAGACCTCGCTCCAAGAGGAAGGCCATCAGGCGTTCCACCGCCGGCACCACGGCGAGATCACTCACGTTCAGACCGCCCGTCAGGATCCCGCCAAGGACGCCAGCGCCGATCTGCAGGCACGACTTGACGCCGATCAGAAGCCGACGGACGCCGGGCCTGGCGCCGAGGGCGCGGGCGACGGTCTCGCTCTCCTCGGCCACCCAGCGTTCCACGTCCCGTTCGGCAGCCGCCAGAAATGCATCGATCCGTGGAAGATCGGCGCACTCGGGCATCGAGGCCCGCCATCGGAGGGAGGAGTCGCGGATCGGCAAAGGCACTCCTTCGAGTCGGCGCGCGAGATCCACCAGGAGGCCGCGGCACACGCCGGTAACCCGCCGCCGCTCCCGTTCGAGCATCGCCGCCCTGCCCTGATCGTCGGAGTCCCCCAGCCTGTGCCGCGCCCGTCCGACCACGGCGGTCCCCAGTGACCTGACCCCGTCATAGAAGTCATCGACGACCGGGATCCTGAACTCCCGCATGAGCCGGCGGAACACCCGGTCGAGTTCCTCGAAACGCTCAGTCCGAACCTGCCTGCGGTAGGCGCGGACGGCCTCATCCGCGGCGGAAGCCATGCCCTGGTGCAGGTCATCCAGCCACCGATGCTCCTCGTCCACCAACTCCGCCAGACGCTCGAGGTGCATCCTCAGGGCGTGAACCGATCCGTCAAGAGCGGAGGCCTTCACGGCGACCCTATTGGCGCACCAGCCCTCAATCACCACGCTCAGCGGGGCCGCTTCGTCACGCATATCTGCGCGCCGCGGAAGAGCCAGGACAGGGGCCTTTCCCGCCACGGGCGTCCAGACGGCCTGGACAAAGTCCTCGAGCGCCTCGCGGCTGTCGGACTTGTTCATCACCGCGGCCAGCGCGCGACCCAAGCCGGAGGCCTGCCGCAGGAAGCTTCCCACCGCCGCATCGTGGTACTTCTCGGGAGTCGTCACCAGGACCAGCGCGTCCGCCGCGTGTAGCAGGCGATCCGCCCACGCACGGTTCGGCGCATAGTCACTATCCAGATCGGGAGAGTCGATCAGAAGGCATCCGTCGGGCAGTGAATCTGACGGGGCGAACACCACCGTGGGGTAGCGGTATGTCGCCGAGCCGGCTGCACCTTCGGCGCGGACCGTCGCGGCGCCGGGGAGTAAGGTTTCCATCCGCTCGAGCGTAGCGCGGGCACCGCATACCACGGGCGACTTGGTCCCCCGGGCCAACGCCGAGACGACGCTCACGGTCTCCCCGACCAGCAGATTGCATATGGTACTCTTGCCCACATTGGTGCCGCCCGCAAGCAGCACCAGCAGCGGCCGGTCGCCCGAGGCAAGCGCAAGCTTGTCGCGGATGATGGCCAGGGCAGACTCCCTGACCTCGTCAGCCTGGACGGCATGCGCCCCGGTCCTCAGTCGCACGGAGGCCACCAAAGCGGCACACTGCGTGAGCGTTGACGCCGGGGATTCTCGCGGGGCACCGGTGGGCTGCTTCACAGAATCACCCGTCGACGGTCACACTTACGCGGACGAGGCGACCCCAGGTGCCGAGCGAACCTGATCAGGGCGTACACCGCAACAGGCCGGGGCCTCCCCGCATTGCGCTCCGCCCAGGTGCGAAAGGATGTGTCAAAGTAGCCCGCGGTCACGCTGCGTCCCGTCGACGCGGCGATTTCCAGGTGCTTCCGCCGGGCCGCGGGATCGGCGTTCGCTGCGTCGAAGACGACGTTCGATCCTGAGGCGAGGAGGTTGCTCAGCGCCGTCATTGCCATGCCGAACACCTCATCGTTGCGCTCTTCTCACGTGATCCGAAGGTGAATTCCCGACGAATGGCGTTCATGCATACCACGCGCCTCAGGTCGTGGAGAGCAGCCCATGTGCGCGTGCCGCTGGCCGGGAGACCCACCAGAATGAGCAGGCGCCCACTAGAAGTCCCCCCGCGGTTCCCGTCGGCCGAGACCGGGGCGCGCACGAGACGGAGGATCTCCTCACGCTCTGCGAGGCGAGGGCCGAGCCGGCGGACTTGCCGTGTGACCGGGGCATACGATCACGGGATGCTCCTGCCCGGCAGCCCGGACATCCGCGGGGGCGACTCGAAACGGCGGAGTCATCAGCGGAATCCCATCGTGCCCTCACGGGCGTTCCTCGTGGGCATCTTCCCATTCGCCGATCAGGGTCTCGATCCGCTCCTCCAGTGACCGTTGTTCCCGGTTGAGTTGCACCAAAGCTTCCCATCT
>JALOPK010000470.1 GCA_025453925.1 Candidatus Eiseniibacteriota bacterium
CCGCCGCCTCTCGGGTGACTGCGCGCACCGCGACTCACGGGCCTCGCCGCCGCACCCCTCCCCTCCACGATGGCGCCTGCTGCCGGAGGACAGGATCGCGCGCCGCCCGATCCCGCTGGCGCGATCCGGGCATCGAACTCACTCCGCCGCCTGCTCCCGGCGAGAGCCTGCGTGATAGAATGACCCCGGGGCCGTTAGCTCAATGGCAGAGCAGGTGCCTTTTAAGCACACGGTTGGGGGTTCGAGTCCCTCACGGCCCACTCCCCCTTCGCCCCGTGCACCCTCGCCCCGATCATCCTCCGCCGCCTCGTCGCCTTCGGCCAAGCCGAGTGCCACCGTTGCTTTCTGCAATCCGCGACCCGTGCGGAACCCCAGCGGAATCGATCGCTGACAAGGGCTCGCCCAGGCGCCGTGACACGCCTGAACACTTTGCTGACCGGCAGCCTCCTCGCCGGCGCCAGCTGATGAGACGGGTTCGGCTTGGTGAGCACCGCGTGCAAGCGGGCGACAGACGTGTCCGGGCCGTATCACAGGCGGCGGGCGAATCCCGGCGGCCCACCCACGACGAAATGATCGCCTCGCGCGGCGGCTCGTGGCTCGATCCGCCCGAGCACGTGCGCAACGCCAGGCGCGGCCGAGACACGAGCGACTGCACCATCTACAACCTCGGCGCCCTCTGCGCCTGGTAGCCGGCCGCCCCTTCGTCCTCCCCCGGGTCTGACGCCGCCCTGGCCGCCATCCAGTGGCGAGGGCTGCTCACTCTTGCCTCTCCCTGGGCATGCTTGAGGTCTCCCCCGGGCGACCCGTTTTGAACCGCATGCATGTCCGCTCATCTCGACCGGGGGGCAGTTCTCACACCTTGCGAACAACTCGCCCTGCTGGTACACAATTCCCACGCGTGTGCCTGCGGGGTGCTCTGGCAGCCGGGCCCCATGCTGGTAGACTCGCCGCAGAACGCGCGGGTCGGGCGTGCAGTGCGTGCTCGGCGCTGCCCAACCCGGGCGGTCTGGGAGCGGTTCGCCGGACTTCGTCGGCGGCGCCTTCTTGTCGGGGGCTGCCTGCGTGCCGGCAGCACCCTCCGTCGCGGAGATGACACGATGGACACGAGTTCCGCCTCATGAAGGAAGCGCAGGTCTCCCCAGCGTCTCCCACGCCGATCACGAAGGGCAGTCCGCTGATTCTCCTCGCCGTCCCGCTGGTCTCATGCCTGTGCTCCTCCATCGTCGGCATAAGCCTCGGCCAGGTGGGGAATCTGATCTACCCGGCCCTAGGTTCCGCGGGCGTGTGCCTGGCCATCCCGGGCCTGGGCATCCTGTTCCTCATCACCTTCGGGCTCTCCTTCCTCGTCAACAGCCTGATGAGAAGACTCTTCGCTGGCGCAGGCAGGTAGGCAGGCGCATGGGCGCTTCACCGCATCCTCTCTCAGGCCCGCTACAGATCCATCGTCGGCGATCTCCCGCGAGGTTCGTCATGGAAACGACCCGACGTGCAAGGCTGTTCGGTGTCACGTGGATCGTCACCACCTTCGTCCTGGCGGCCGTGGCTCTCCCGGCCTCCGGCGCCGAGCCCGCGCCGGACACTGCTGCGACTGGCGCCGGGCAATCCAGCCCGTGCCTCGCGCTCCTCAAGGCTGCCGCCGGCAAGGCCGGGGTCCGAGGGACGCCCACCAACATCGATGACACGGACTACGGCGACGGCTTCTACACTTGCCACATTCAGTACGTCGTCTCCGCGGAGAACGGATCGGACGACCTCGCTGCTGCTCAACAGCAGTCAGCCGACCGTGGAGTCGTCGTGCGAGTACGCGCCTCAGGACGGGTGGGAATCAACCACGTTCCACGGCTACAACGCCGAGACGTCCTACTACAAGAGCGAGACCCGCATGGTCAACGACCTGGCGTTCACCTATGAGCGGAAGGATCTTGGCTGGTGCATGTACAAGGGGGATCGGTCTCATTCCTTGCGCGTCTGGACTGACACGCAGAGCATTGAAGCCTACGGCGAGGCCCAGGATCCCGTCCTGATCGCCAACGTGCTTTGGTCGATGGCGGAGGATACCCTCCCGCTGTCCGAGTCGTACTCCGCCCCTGCGGGCGACGTGGGGGATGTCGCTCCCGGTGAACCCGATGATCCGTCGGACACCGCCGGGACGGGCAAGGTGCCGCTGGCCATCGTGCTCGCCAGCCTGGGCATCCCGGTCGCCGGTGCCATCGCCGGCTCGGTCGTCTCGTCCCTGATCGGCACCGGCGCCTCATCCGCCGCGAGCTCCATTCCCGCCGCTCCGAAGATCGGCGACATCGATGAACACGGCCTCGTCTGGTCCGCGCGGCCGTGGGACCAGGCCGGGCCGGGCTTCGTCCCTCGCGAGGAGTTCGAGCAGACGCAGGCGATGCTCGCTCAAGGCTACCGCTGGACGACGAACGGCTGGCAGCTGCCCGAACAGATCGGGCAGACCTCCGAGTGGGAGGCGGCCGACCGCGCCGCGGTCCGGAAGGAGGAGGCCGCGCAGCGCGCAGAATGGCAGGATCGTCAAGACGAGATCGAGCAAGACGGCGCCGATGAGCAGACGCGGCTGCGCATGATTGATCTGCGGGAGCGCCTGGAGGGCATCGAGAACCACCTCATGGCCAGGACCTTCGTCGCCAATCCCTACCAGGGCGAGCCGACCTACATTGGCCACCGCCTGATCACCGGCAAGAACGAGCTCTACTCCTGGGCCCTGGGCAAGAGGGCCGGCGTGGAGGGGTTGACCTGCAAAGGCTATGTCGACCGGACCTTCGACGATGTCCAGAAGATTGCCGCGGACGTCTTCCCCGGCTCCAAAGTCGACGACGTTCTCTTCGAGGAGAACAGCTCCCTGACAGAGCATCCGACCTGGAAGCAGTGGTTCGACAGCGCCATCTCGGACAACCACAACCTGATCAAGATCACGCTGTCCGACGGAACGGAGTGGGCCGTCGATTTCCACCAGGCCCGCGCCGGCAACTCCCGCGTCCTGCGCCCCTGGAATGCCGTCCGGGAGGAATGGCGCGAGTACATGGGATCACACGAATTCCTCGAGATCGTGCGCAACCGCACGGTGGACCGGTGAGGGAGGCGGCAGGCATGGCGCAGCGAACACAGGCGGATCTGGAGCGCCAGTATCGTGAGCGGAAAGCGCAGGTCGATCGCGGCACGATGACCGCGGAGCAGGCATATGCCGACGTTGATGAATGGCTCGTCCAGCTCGGCGCGCGCCAGGCCGTGCTCCTGGCGCCGCTCGGCCAGTGGTTGTGGCACGACCACCTGCACAGGGACTGGGTCTTCGCCGGGTGCGGCGTCCAGGAGGGCATCCTCGTCGTCTACGGCAAGACCGGCGGGATGAAGAGACTGCCTCAGCCGGATGCGGTGGATGACTGGTGCATCGTGCAGGTCGGTGAGCAGCTCGTCGGACCGGTGCGCCTCGAGGAGGTCCGGCGGATGCTTGCGTCCCCCGAACCTCCCGCCGACGTCCTCATCTGGAGCACCCTCGCCAACGATTGGGTCATGCCCCGTGACCCGCAAGGACAGAAGATCCTCGGCAGGACCGAGGCACCGAAGCCTCTACCCGAAGTCTGAGGCAGAACGTGCCCTACTGCCAGCCGTCGCGCAACGCGTGCCGCCGCGTGTGGCCTCGGCTAAGGCAGGGCGAGGCAGCGCGTAATGACGTCGGGTCGGCACGGCAGCCCCATCGGCAGCGGTGGTCTTCTGGAACCTGATCCGCCGCTGAACTTCGCCGGTGCACGACTTCGCCGTGGTTCAACCGGCTCCGCGTTGCGGACTTGCCTCCCCCGACAGCGTCCTGCGGACGTGCTCGGCAATCTGTCTCTCCATCGGCGGCCACCGGCACGATCGTCCTCGACCGATCACTCCTTTGCATGCCGTCCTCCTGCTGGCAATCGCGCGCTCCGTCGAGCCTGGTTCCCTGCCCCCCTCGATGCCTTCACCGATATCCAGTCGACGCTCATGGCCCAGCCTTGCCGGCACCTGAGGGCATGAGGAGCCGCTTCATCCGCTGGGGCAACAGTGGGGGCCAGTCTCGCGTGCATATCTTTCTGGCCGGCGCTGTGCGATGAGGCCGCCGGTCGAGCGCCAAGTTGACACCCCGTCCGTGCGGGCGCGGCCGTCTCTCAGCGCTCCTCCTCCGACATGAGCCCCGAGACTGAGGCATCTGTACACACGTTCTTGGGGTTCGAGTCCCTCACGGCCCACTCGAGATCGACGCGAAGCGCCCGGCGCGA
>JALOPK010000118.1 GCA_025453925.1 Candidatus Eiseniibacteriota bacterium
CGGCCACTTCCTGGGTCGCCCGGGTCCAGGTGTCGATAACCTGGTTGTACCGCTCGCCATCGGTGATGCTGCCGCGCTGGTAGCGATCGACGACAAGAGCGACCTGCCGCTGGGCCTCATCGAGAATAGACTGCTTCTCGGGCGGCACAATCATGTCGTCCATGCCGATGGTGATCCCCGCACGAGTCGCGTAGGTGAATCCCAGTTCCTTGATAGTGTCGAGAAACTGCGCAGTGGCACGGATCCCAAGCCGCTTGTATGCCTTGGCGACCAGTTCCTGAATGCCCTTCTTGTTGAGGCCGGTCTGTATGGGCTCCAGCCCCTTGGGCAACGCCTCGTTCACGATGATTCTGCCGACCGTCGTGGGGATGAGTTCGCCGTTCCAGCGAACCCGTACCCAATCGTGAATCGTCGCCTTCCCCAAGTGCAGGGCCAGCAAGACCTCGTCAGTCGAACTGAACGAAGGAGGGTCTTCCGGGCAGGGAGACTTCTCTTTCGTGAGGAAGTTGATGCCCACCACCATGTCATGAGTCGGAGAGGCCACAGGCGTCCCGTTGGCGGGGAGCAGGATGTTGTTGAGCGACAACATGAGCAGCGAGCACTCGATCTGGGCCTCGGTGCTGAGCGGCACGTGAACCGCCATCTGGTCCCCGTCGAAATCGGCGTTGAACGCGGCACATACGAGCGGATGAATCCGGATCGCCTTCCCCTCCACCAGCACCGGCTCGAACGCCTGGATGCCAAGCCTATGCAAGGTCGGCGCGCGGTTCAGAAGCACGGGGTGGTCCTTGATTACGTCTTCAAGGATATCCCAAACCTCCGGAGTGGCGCGCTCGACCATGCGTTTGGCGCTCTTCACCGTCTGCACCATGCCGCGCTTTTCGAGCTCATGGATGATGAAGGGCTTGAATAACTCCAAGGCCATCGTCTTGGGCAGGCCGCACTGGTTCATACGCAGCTCTGGTCCGACCACGATGACCGACCGCCCCGAGTAGTCCACTCGCTTGCCAAGGAGATTCTGACGGAAACGCCCCTGCTTGCCCGTGAGCGCGTCGGAGAGGGACTTCAGGGGGCGATTCCTCGGTCCCATGATTGCCCGGGACCTGCGTCCGTTGTCGAACAGGGCGTCCACCGCCTCCTGGAGCATCCGCTTCTCGTTCCGAAGAATGACCTCGGGTGCTCTGAGGCTGATGAGCTTCTTCAGCCGGTTGTTCCTATTGATGACGCGGCGATACAGATCGTTCAGATCGCTGGTGGCGAACCGGCCACCCTCGAGGGGAACCAGAGGCCTCAGATCCGGGGGCAGAACTGGCACAACCGCGAGCACCATCCACTCAGGACGGTTGCCGCTGTGGCGCAAAGCCTCGACCGCCCGCAGCCGCTTGAGCGCATGCTTCTTACGCTGGACGCTGGTCTCCACACGGATCTGCGAGCGGAGCTCCGCCGCGAGATCCTCCACGTTGATGCTCGCCAGCAATCGTTTTACCGCGCCCGCCCCCATCTCCGCGACGAAAGCGCCAGGCCCATACTCGCGTTCGAGATCGGCATACTCCTCTTCCGTGATGAGCTGCTTGAACTCGAGTTCGGTCTGCCCCGGATCGAGTACGATGTAGCTTTCGTAGTAGAGCACGCGCTCAAGTTCGCGGATGGTGAGGTCCAACAGCAACCCAATGCGACTTGGAGATGCCTTGAAGTACCAGATATGCGAGACGGGAACCGCCAGCTCAATGTGACCCAACCGCTCCCGGCGGACTCGGGACTGAGTGACCTCCACCCCGCACCGATCGCACACGACGCCCTTGTAGCGGATTCGCTTGTACTTCCCGCAACTGCACTCCCAGTCCTTTACAGGTCCGAAAATGCGTTCGCAGAACAGCCCATCCCGCTCAGGACGGAAAGTCCGGTAGTTGATCGTCTCCGGCTTCGTTACCTCTCCCCGCGACCAGCGCCGGATGGTCTCTGGGGACGCGAGGCGTATGCGGATGGCGCTGAAATCAAACGACCTGCGGTCACGATCTTCGCTGGCTGCTAGCATGTCACTCCCCTTATTGCATGGGGGTGCCGTGAGCGTTCTCCGGCACTCCTGATTCTCGCGCGGCCTGTGCTGTGCGGATCACGCTCAGAACTCCTCGAGCTCAACGTCAAGGCAGAGACTCTGCATCTCCTTGACGAGCACGTTGAAGGACTCCGGAATTCCCGGTTCGGCGGGGTTCTCACCCTTGACGATGGATTCATAGACGCGGGAACGGCCGACCACGTCGTCGGATTTGACGGTGAGCAGTTCCTGCAGCGTGTAGGCGGCTCCGTACGCTTCCAGAGCCCATACCTCCATCTCTCCGAACCGCTGGCCTCCGAACTGGGCCTTGCCGCCCAACGGCTGTTGCGTCACCAGCGAGTACGGCCCGATGGAACGCGCGTGGATCTTGTCATCAACGAGGTGAGACAACTTCATCATGTAGAGATATCCAACGGTGATCCTCTCGTGGAATGGTTCCCCCGACCGGCCGTCGTAGAGCACGGTCTTCCCGTCCGTAGGAAGCCCGGCACGCTGGAGTTCATCCTCCACCTCTTGAAGTGTTGCGCCGGTGAACACCGGCGACGCAACCCGCTCGCCCAGTTCATGCGCCGCCCAACCCAGATGCGTTTCAAGGATCTGGCCGACGTTCATCCGGGAGGGGACCCCCAAGGGATTGAGGACCATCTCCACGGGCCTGCCGTCAGGCATGAAGGGCATGTCCTCTTGGGGAACCAGAACAGACACCACGCCTTTGTTGCCGTGGCGCCCCGCCATCTTGTCACCAACCGAGAGCTTGCGCTTTCGGGCGACGTAGACCTTGACCAGCTTCAACACGCCGGCGGGCAATTCGTCACCCTTCGTTATCCGCTCCACTTCGCGGTCGTAGTTGCGGTTGGTTGCATCCGTGGCCTCGGAAGCGGCTTCAAGGACCCTGCTCACCTCTTCGGAGATCCCTGGATCCTTAACCAGCTTGGAGCTTCGCCGGATCCTCGCCGTGTCCAGGGTCAGGAGTTTGCTATCACTCAGCAGTTCTCCCTTCCTGAAGATCGGCATGCCCGACGCATCGTCGAGGAAGAGGCCGGCGCGTTGCCCGGCAAGGGTTTCGCGGATCTGGCGGTCCATCACGTCCCGGATCCGGCGTATGGCAGTGTCTTTGTCCTTGGTGAGCTTATCGATGCGGCGCCGCTCGTCCGCCTTGACCCTTTCATTCCGATCACGGCGCGAGAAGACCTTGACCTCGATCACGATGCCGTCCATACCAGGAGGCGCCTTCAGTGAGGCATCACGGACATCCCTGGCCTTCTCGCCGAAGATCGCGCGAAGCAGCCGCTCTTCCGGGGAGAGCTTGGTTTCTCCCTTGGGTGTGACTTTGCCAACGAGGATGTCGTTGTGATAGACCTCGGCCCCAACACGGATGATGCCATCTTCGTCGAGGTTCCTGATCGCAGTCTCCCCGACGTTAGGCAGTTCCTTGGTGATCTCCTCGGGGCCCTGCTTCGTCTCACGGACCTGCAGCTCGAACTCCTCGATGTGGATCGAAGTGAACGTGTCGTCCTTCACGAGGTTCTCACCAACCACGATGGCATCTTCGAAGTTGAACCCCCTCCAGGGCATGAAGGCCACCAACACGTTTCGCCCCAAGGCCAGCTCGCCGCCCGCCGTCGCGGGCCCATCGGCGATCACCTGTCCTTTGCGCACGACGTCGCCCTTGCGGACAAGGGGACGCTGGTTGATGCATGTGTCCTGATTGGACCGAGTGAACTTGGTCAGGCGGTAGGCGTCAAGGCCAAGCAGTTCGGACGGGTCACCATGCAACCTGCCCTGCGAGAAGTCGATCCTTACCGTGTCTCCGGTCACTCTCTCCACGATACCATCGCGCTTGGCAACGACGACGGCGGCCGAGTCGACGGCACACCGGTACTCAAGCCCCGTGCCCACGAGAGGCGGCTCGGTGACCAGAAGAGGAACCGCCTGCCGCTGCATGTTGCTTCCCATGAGCGCTCGATTGGCATCGTCATGTTCCAGGAACGGTATCAATGCGGCCGCAACCGACACCATCTGCATGGGCGCCACATCCATGTAGTCGATCTGGTCCTTGCGCACCAGAGGGAAATCACCCCCGCGCCGTGCCATGATCACATCGGTGAGAAGGGTGCCGCCCGCATCGACGGGCTCGCTGGCCTGCACGATGTTCTTGTTACTCTCCCGATCGGCGGTCAGGTACTCGATGCTGTCCGTCACCCGACCGTCCTTGACCTTCCGATATGGTGTCTCCAGGAAACCGTAGTCATTGATACGCGCGTACGTGGCCAGCGATGCAATGAGCCCGATGTTGGGGCCTTCAGGCGTCTCAACGGGGCAGAGACGCCCATAATGGGTGTGATGGACATCGCGCACTTCAAAACCGGCGCGGTCTCGCGTGAGCCCGCCCGGCCCCAGCGCGCTGAGACGCCGCTTATTGGTGACTTCGGCCAAGGGGTTCGTCTGGTCCATGAACTGCGAAAGCTGACTCGATCCGAAAAACGCGTTCACCACGGCCGAGACGGTCCGCGAGTTCACCAGTTCATTGGGCTTGACCTCCTCGGTGCTGAGCAGGCTCATCCGCTCCCGCACGATCCTCGCCATCCGGGTGAGCCCCATGAGGAGCTGGTTCGCCAGCAGCTCGCCGACAGGCCTGGCGCGGCGGTTTCCAAGATGGTCGATGTCGTCAACGATGCCCTTCCCGTTGCGAAGCTCCCGCAAAGCGTTGATGATGGCAACGATGTCGTCCACCGTGAGCACGCGCTCTTCCATCGGCGTCTTCAGCTTGAGCCTCTGGTTCAGCTTGTACCGCCCGACGCGCCCGAGATCGTATCGCTTCGGGCTGAAAAACAGCCGGTGCAGGAAGTTCCTGGCAGTCTCGAGATTCGGTGGGTCACCCGGCCGCATCAGGTTATAGATCTTGATCAGGGCTTCCTTCTCACTGGACGTCGTGTCGCGTCGCAGGCTGTTCAGCAAAACGCCCGCACCATCACCCCGATCGGGGGCAACGACTTCGATGGACGAGATGTTGTGAGCCCTCAAGACATCGACATCCCCTTCGGAAAGTTCGTGCCCGGCCTTGAACAGGAGTTCACCCTCGGTGGCGGTCGGATCCGGGATCGGTGCGGCGACGGTCTTGCCGACCAGCTTACTCGCCTTGCCGACCGGTCCGTCCACGTCTGCGTCTCCGGTCTTGTAGAAGAGCTTGATGATGGATTCGTCGCTCTGATAGCCCAGCGCGCGCAACAGCACGGTGACAGGTATCTTCCGTTTCCGCTCACTGTGCACGTACATCACGTCTTTGATGTCGAGACTGAACTCCACCCACGGCCCCCGATACGGGATGACCCTGGCGGAGAAGAGACGCTTCCCATTGGGATGGATCTCGTCGTCAAAGAACACGCCCGGGGAACGATGGAGCTGGCTGACCACCACCCGCTCGGCGCCGTTGATGATAAACGTGCCCTTCTCGGTGATCAGGGGCAGTTCACCGAGATACACTTCCTGCTCGATGATCTCCCGCGTTCTCTTCTGGTCCTCGACATCCTCATTGACCATGAGGCGCAAAGCGGCCTTGAGGGGAACAGAAAACGTGAGGTCCCGCTCGATACACTCGCGCTCAGTGTACTTGGGACGCCCAATGGAATACGAAACGAAGTCAAGGATAATGCTCTCACGGGCATCCGTGATAGGAAACACTTCCTTGAACACGAGCTGAAGCCCTTGTTCTTTCCGCTGCGCGGGCTCAACATCCGCCTGCAGAAACGCGTTGTAGGACTGGAGCTGAGCGTCGAGGAGATTCGGCATCTCCACGGTCGCGGCGATCTTCTCGAAGTTTCTCCTGCCTGTGTCGTGCACGCTCACCAAGCCACCTTCCCCCAAGTAGGGTAACGGGAACCGCATCGCATCCGGTGCTGCACCTCGTCACGAAGGCGCCGGTCGGGCCGCAGCAGCCGACCGGCGCCACGGGTACTACTTCAACTCGACGGTGCCGCCCACTTCCTCGAGTTTCGCCTTCATTTCGTCGGCTTCCTGCTTGGTCACGCCTTCCTTCACCGGTTTCGGCGCGCCATCAACCAGATCCTTGGCCTCCTTGAGGCCAAGTCCGGTCAGTTGACGGACGACCTTGATAACCTGGATCTTCTTGTCTCCGGCTCCCGTCAGAATCACGTCAAAGGCTGTCTTCTCTTCCTCGACCGGTGCGGCGGCACCTGCGGCGCCAGCCGCGGCTGCTGCGACAGGGGCAACTGCCGACACGCCGAAGCGATCCTGTAGCTCTTTCACCAGTTCGGCCAGCTCCAAGACCTTCATGTTCTCGATCATCTCGATGACGAGGTCCTTCGCGCTCTTTCCTGTGGTATCCACGGTGGATTCCCCTTTCTAGCTAGCTTGCGGCTGCTTCTTTCTTCGCTCGTATGCCATCAATCACGCGACTCAGATTACTCAGCAGGGCGGCCAGGGTTCCGACCATGGCCGCCAGTGGTGCGCCAATGCCACCGGTCACTTGCGCGTAGAGCTCCTGACGGGAAGGAATCGTAGCGAGGCTCTTCACGCGGTCCTCACCAACCACGGTCCCTTCCAACCACCCCGCCTTGAGTCGGGGCTTGCCGAACTCCCGTTCGAACGCGCTCATGATCCTCGCCGGCGCAGCGGGATCGACCGTGCCCGAGACAACTCCTGTGGGCCCTTTGAGGTATGAAGAGATATTCTCCAGCGACGTTCCGGCCACTGCCAGCCGCGCGAGTCGGTTCTTGACGACCAGATACGTCACGTCAGCCTCACGACAGCGACGGCGGAGTTCGGTCACGGCTTCGACGGTCACTCCGGTGAAGTCCGCCAGAACAAGTCCGCTGACGTCCCGGAAATGCTCGGCGAGCTCCCGTACTTCCTGTTCCTTTTGCTCGGTCGGCATGCTTGTTCCCTACTTGAAGATATCCGTGAGACTCTGCGGATCGACCTTGATCCCGGGCCCCATGGTGCTGCTGATCGCCACGTTGTTGAGATACCGTCCCTTGAGCCCGGATGGGCGAGCCCGGGCGATGGACTCAAGCAACGCCGTCAGGTTCTCAAGGATCTTGTCGGGACCGAAGGAGACCTTGCCGACGGCGGCATGCACATTCGCTCCGCGGTCGACTCGGTACTCGATCTTGCCGGCTTTCGCCTCACGGACCGCCTTCCCGACATCCCTGGTCACCGTCCCGGACTTCGGGTTCGGCATGAGTCCCCGAGGACCCAGTACCCGACCCAGAGGGCCGACGATGCCCATCATGTCGGGCGCAGCCACCGCTGCATCGAACTCGAGCCAGCCTTCTTTGATCCGGTCAGCGAGTTCCTTGCCGCCGACCAGGTCTGCGCCCGCTTCTTGCGCCTCTTTCGCCAGATCGCCCTGGGCGAACACGATCACGCGGACGGAAGTCCCCGTACCATGGGGAAGAACGACGGTTCCGCGCACCTGTTGCTCCGCATGCCGCGGATCAACCCCGAGACGGATGGCCGCATCAACCGACTCATCGAACTTCGCGCTGGCCAACTCGCATACCCTGGCGACCGCCTCGTTCAGCGGCAGCGTCGCATTCCGGTCAACCTTTGTTGCCAGCTCCGCAAACCTCCTGCTTCGATTCACCGGAGGCCTCCCTTCAACCCTCGACGATGATGCCCATGCTCCGGGCGGTACCGGCGACCATGCGCTCCGCCGCTTCCAGAGAGGCGGCATTCAGGTCGGGCATCTTCAGTTCCGCAATCTCACGCACCTGGGTTCTGGTGACCTTCCCGACTTTGTCGCGGTTTGGTACACCCGATCCCTTCGCCAGACCGGCCGCCCTCTTGAGAAGCACCGCCGCGGGCGGCGTCTTCGTGATGAAGGTGAAGGATCTGTCATGGTAGATCGTGATCACTACCGGGATGATCAGTCCTGCCTGATGCCTGGTCTTCTCGTTGAACGCCTGCACGAAGGAACCGATGTTCACGCCATGCTGGCCGAGGGCGGGTCCTACCGGCGGTGCAGGTGTTGCACTCCCTGCTGGCAGCTGGATCTTCACCACTGCCTGGACCTTCTTTGCCATCTACGCTCCGCTCCTTCTCAAATCATGGCTGATATGCCGAGACAGCCAATCCACAATGTGAACGTGGGACGCCCCTACGCTCAGAGGGGCTTCACGTGGGAGAACTCCAGCTCGACTGGCGTGGCCCTGCCGAAGATCGTCACCATGACCTTCACCTTGCCGCGCTCCGGATCCACCTCCTCGACCACTCCTGAAAACCCGTTGAAGGGGCCATCAACCACCATGACGCTATCACCCAGTTCAAAGGGCACTTCGCGGATAGTCTTGGTGCGGCCCTTCTCTGCCTGCTCCACCACCCGCGCCACCTCGCTCTCCTTCAGAGCCATGGGTTGGTCTCCACCGCCGACGAACCGGGAGACGCCCGGCGTGTTCATCACGAGATGCCAGGTTTCCTCGTCAAGGACCATCTGCACAAGCACGTAGCTGGGATAGAACTTGCGCTTGATGGTGATCCGCCTCCCGTCGCGCACTTCCGTGACTTCCTCGGTCGGAACCAAAGCGCGCGGGATTCTGTCTGTCAGCCCCTGATTGCTCACCGCCTTCTCAAGATGGGCCTTGGCTTTGTTCTCCTGGCCGCTATAGGTCTGGATCGCGTACCATCGGAGCTGATTGTCTGCTTTGAAGCGGCCGCTTACCGCCCGCCCGTCAGTATCCATCCGAGGCCCTTCTGGAAGAGGAGATTGACAATTCCCACAAACGCAGAAATCACGATGGTCGTGACGATCACGATTCCGGTCGACTCGAGCAACTCAGGCCGCGTCGGCCATGTCACACGTGACATCTCTATCTTGACGTCCTTGAAGAACGCTATCGCTTGCAGTACTTCTGGAACTCAACACGTCCCGGGTGCAGGCGTTTGTTCTTGGTCTTTGAATAGTTGCGACGTTTGCACTCGTTACACGCGAGCTGGATGATCTCCCTCACCGCTCATACTCCCGTTCTACTGGAGGATTTTGCCGATCACGCCGGCTCCCACCGTCCGGCCTCCCTCGCGGATCGCAAACCGCAACCCCTCTTCCATCGCTATCGGCATG
>JALOPK010000471.1 GCA_025453925.1 Candidatus Eiseniibacteriota bacterium
AATGTCGTCGGAGGCCAGTACCTCACCACCGGGCGAGTCCACCCTGAGGATGACGGCGCGCACTTTGCCATCATTCGCTGCCCGATCCAGCTTGGCCTGGATCACGTCCACCATGTTGTGGCGGCCATCCAGGAGTTGGCTGGTGATCACGCCTTCCACTTCGATCATGGCGATCTTGTCCCTGGCGCTGTTGTCTTCCACCAGCACTTCCTGAAGACGGGGGCCACCCGCATGGGTGAGACCTCCCTGGAAAGACATGGCGCTGCCCATGAGCAGGCCGAAATTGGCCACCACACTGCCCAGTAGGAGCAGCAGGAGGATGATGGCCACGATCATCCAGCCGCGTCCGCCGCGTTTGCGAGCAGGCTGAACGGCAATGACCGGCGGCGGTGAAAGCGGAGGGGGTGGGGGTGGTGGTGGCGGCGCGGTTGACGTGGGCGGTATGGTCGGATCGTTATCCATGGGTCGGACATTAAAGCAGAGGGCGCCTGGCGGCAAGTCGCCAGAACAGCCCTGTCATTCAAATGTCAAAGAACAGGCTCGTGCCTCACAGGAGAGCCCCTGTTCGACTGGCCGGCCCCGTGCGGGAAGACCTAAACAGCCCACGCCAACCATGGCGGAGGAGGGCAAATCGCACTCCCCGGTACACTCCGGTACATTCCTGTACATACTGGTACATACAAAATGAAATTTTCGTGGGTCAACCCCCGGCGGCACCGCCGCCGGCAGCCCTCTCCTCCGGAGAAGGTTCCGGTGACCACGGCAGCCGCCCGGGAGCCGGATCAGGCAGAGACCTCTGCCGCGATCGCCGTGAGCCCCGCCCACGGTGGTTCCCGTACCGGCCGGTCAAGCGCCATCGCCCCGCGATGGTGTTGACGGGGCAAGCATCACTGCCCAAGGCCATGACGTCAAGAGCATATGTGTATTTTAATACTAAGCTACATAAATCTCTGAAACCGTTGAAACCGCGTCTCACTTGGCACCTTTCTCTTTCGCATACACGAGTTTTGAAACATGGGAGCGGGCTGCCTTTGCCGGGAGGGAAGGAGCAGCGGAAACTTGTTCATTAGGCCAAAATGGTGGTAAAACACTTCTGACGAGATGCAACTTTGCCTGCAAATCGCAGTGCTGCCTTTGCTGGCGGCTTGGGTCGCCGTACTGAAAGGCGCGGAGCCCGTTCCCCTGAGTCGGGCGGAGGCCACTTTTCATGCACGGAGCGTTGATGAATCTCCAACCATGGGAAACCGTCAGCCTGGAAGATTCTCAACATCGGAACTGACCGATAGAGCGGAAAGGAACATAGAATTGGCGAGGAAACACACCCCCACACTGCTCGCCGCCAGCGGCGACCCGGTTCACGCCGCCGATGCCAGGCGCCCGAACATCCTGTTCATTGCCATTGATGATCAAAACGACTGGATCGGCTGCCTGGGGGGCCATCCGCAGGTGAAGACACCGAATCTCGACCGGCTTGCGAAGCGCGGCACACTTTTCACGAGTGCGCATTGCCAGTCACCGCTGTGCAATCCCTCACGGTCGAGCCTGCTCACGGGGTTGCGCCCGTCGAGCACGGGCATCTACGGATTGGCTCCAGGCATTCGCGATGTGGATTCCCTCAAACAGCACGTCACGTTGCCGCAGACCTACACGAGCGCTGGGTGGTTCACCTTCACGTGCGGCAAGATTTATCATGACGGCTCGATCAAGCCGAAGGATCACGCTGCCGAATTCAACACCTGGGGCCCAGCGCCAGGCATGGGCAAGCCGGAAAAGCCCTTCGCCAATCTCCCCGAGCCGCGCCATCCCGCGATGGACTGGGGGTCGTTTCCCGAGCGGGAAGAAGACGCCGCCGATTTCAAGATCGCCGAAGCCGCCATCGGCGCCTTGCGCAGCGCGCCGAGGGACAAGTCCTTTTTCGTCGCCGCCGGTTTCCGGCTGCCGCACGTGCCGTGTTACGCGCCGCAGAAGTGGTTCGACCTTTACCCCGAGGCGACCCTCCAGATGCCGCCGGTGCTCGACGCGGATCGCGACGACACGCCGCGTTTCTCCTGGTATTTGCATTGGAAGCTCCCCGAGCCCCGCCTGCACACGCTGCGCGAGCGCAATGAATGGCGGCCCCTGGTCCGCGCCTACCTTGCCAGTGTCAGCTTCATGGACGCGCAGGTGGGCCGCGTGCTCGACGCGCTCGAAGCCACGGGCCGCGCCCAAGACACCATCGTCGTCGTCTGGGGCGACAACGGCTGGCATCTCGGCGAGAAACTCATCACGGGCAAGAACTCCCTCTGGGACCCCTCGACCCGCGTGCCGTTGATCTTCGCCGGGCCAGGCATCGCGAGGGATGCGCAATGCGGGCGCCCCGTGGAACTGCTCGACATCTTCCCGACGCTCCTGGAACTTAGCGGCTTCCCTGCGCGTCCCGACCTCGAAGGTCACAGCCTTGTGCCGCAACTCAAGGACGCCCGCGCCCCGCGTGAGTGGCCCGCCATTACCACGCATAACCACGACAATCACGGTATCCGCACGGAGCGATGGCGCTACATCCGCTACGCCGACGGCTCGGAGGAACTTTACGACATGCAGGCCGACCCGAAGGAATGGA
>JALOPK010000472.1 GCA_025453925.1 Candidatus Eiseniibacteriota bacterium
GTCCATATACCCGCCCGCGATGAGCAGCACGTTCTCGCGCCACGATCCGGGATCCCAGTTGCCCCCGGCATACCCGAGCAACTTATCGACCACGACCCGGGCGGTATCCGGGTTCTCGACCGGGATTCTGGCCAGATAGAGGTCGGGCAGCAGGCTGTCGGCGCCGCCCATGTCGTCGACATTGGCGAAGTAGTCGTCCAGAGCAGGGTTGTTCCACGAAGGCACGAAGTTGCGGTGGGCGGGATCGGACGTCGGGCTATTGAGCTTGTAGTCCCACGACGCGTCGCCAAACAGGAGCACGAACGACGGCGGCACGGGCCAATGGACGTAGGCATCCTCGAGAAAGTCGCGGATCGCCCTCGGATCGAACACGCCATACGCGTACTCGTCGTAGATGTCGTGGGCGTCAACCACCATGGCGGAGACGGGTGTGTCGCCGAAGGTCCTGTCAACCGCCAGCCGTGACGCCTGCTCGAGCAGCTCAGGATGGGAAATGATGACCAGATCGGCGCCGCCGGAGCCGTGGAGGTCGGAAGAGGACTCCTCCTCGATCCCCTGCACCGGCGCTCTCCGGTTGGCGGCCAGCGACAGGTAACGCGTGGAGTCGGTGGTGGAATCCCTGAACTTGACGGCCCAGTTGCCGATCGCGCCCAGGTTTGTCTCCTGGTACCCCTGCAGGATCTGCCGGTGGGTCAGGTCAACGAGGATCTGGCCGGAGTCGCTAAAACCGGCGACCGTATAGAGATAGGTCCCTGCGCCCTGATGCTGGGGGCTCCAGAAGGCTAGTGAGTCGTTCCATGCCTCATAGGCGCGCCAGTAGTCAACCTCGAACCAGTCCGTGTAGGCGCCGTCCATCCACTCGTAGTCGGTATCGCCGGAGATTTCAACGGCGAATCGGTTCTCGCCGTCGCCGAGCACGCCGTTGTTCGGCCACATCGCGGGATCGTAGTAGGGATCAAGCCGCGAGTCGTAGAACGCTTCGTCGTTGGCGTACCAGAGAAGGTGGGTGAGTTGCACGTCGTTGAGGTAGACGATGGCGTGGTGATGGGGGTTCTGCATGAGATCGGGGTGGGTGTACCCCCTGAGATCGGCGCGGAGGTGCACGGCATTGCTGACATCGGCCAGCCCGCGCAGGGTGAAGGAGTAGTATACGCGGCCGTCGGCCGGAGTCTGAGGTGGGCCCCAGAACCACTCCGTGCCGTAGCGATCGCCGCTGATGGCGACCTCATTGGGAATGAACGGGTTGAGATCGCGCTCCAGATGCGCCTGCTCCCGGAAGTGCGTCGGGCGCACGCCGCTGCCCTGCGCCTGGACGGTCCGCGTCTCCATTCGGAGTCCGGGCTCTCCTCCCCAGGTGAGCCAGTATGCGTTGGTCTCGGTGAACTTTCCGCCGATGGGGAGGAGGCGGTTGCCCTGATCCTCGCGGTACACGGGCTCGCCCAGGAACTCCACGCGGTCTTGCGGGTCGAGCCGTCCGTCGAGTTCGCCCACCACGTTGAGCGGCAGCTCCGATCCCTGGACCAGCAGCCTGAGGGTGGACGGGATGATCGACCCGATGGGCATGCCCGCGCTCTGGAGATCGGCGCCGGTGACGGAGTAGAACGCGGGGCGATCCACCATCAGTTTCATCGCGGGGGAGGGAGGATCCCACCGGCGGATTTCCCGCACGAGCTGGGACGGCGGGCCCTGGCGCCAGGATCGCGCCTGCTCCCAGTTCTCCAACAGCCGGGAGAGCACCGGATCGATGAAGTCCTGCGACACCTCTTGGCGGACGGACACCGGATCTCCCGAGGGCGTGGCGATGGTGACAACGAGGTCGCGATCAAGACACAAGAGGCGCTGCGAGGGATAGTACTGGAAGGGGGAGACTTCCACGTAGGCGACATCCAGGGACCGGATGCGGCCCGTCCGGA
Organism: Candidatus Eiseniibacteriota bacterium; assembly: GCA_025453925.1. Lineage (GTDB taxonomy): Bacteria > JAFGKV01 > JAFGKV01 > JAFGKV01 > JAFGKV01 > JAFGKV01. The sequence continues at coordinate 1,914 of JALOPK010000472.1, forward strand.
CGATTCTGGCCCGGGCGGCGGGATAGGGTTCTGAGACCCCGACTGCCTCGACGGGGATGGTCAGCGATTCGAATCCGTATCCGCGCCCGCGTGGAAGCACCGCCTCCCGAGGCGCGGGAGGGATGCTGACGTCCCGATAGCTGGCCCGCTTGGACGCGGTCACCGTCACAGAAGGCTTCGTGCCCGTGGGAATCGCCACGGCGAAGCGGTACACCGGCAGGTCGGGCTCGCCGGCCCTACCGAGGGGAAGTGCGCCATCCAGGCGGACGGAGCGATAGCCATGACCGCGGATGGTCACCGACTCCCATGAGGGCTCCGGCGACAGAATCCGCACTTCGGTCCCCATGGGTGTGCTGGAAACGACGTGGACGGCGTCAGTTGGCCCAGCGGCCAGCAGCGCCAACATCATGTGCAGGATCATTTCGGCACCCCCGGCGGGGTTAGAGGAGCCACCGCGTGGCCGCCCAGTACAGACGGATCAGCGCTTCTCCTCCCCGGCGGAGCGCAGCAGATACTCCGGCGGTGGCCATGCCGGGCACCGGGGAGAGGGGGCAGACGGTCAGAAGCGAGGAGTCCGCGGCGGTCCGATGCGATTGCGCGAGCTTCCGTTGTTCACATACCCACCGTCTGTTGGTCCAGTTCCAGGCGATGGCCCTGCGGAATCCATCCAATCGTCCCGCGTATGGCTGCGGATCTCGCACCGCCAGCCCCGGTGTTCCCGCGAAGTGCCACACCACCGAGCGGGGCGTGAATCGCAGAGTCCACCCCCGCATCCGGAGTCTGAGGCTCATGTCCAGCTCGTCCTCGTAGATGAAGAATCGTTCCTCCAGGAGCCCGACTTCATCCAGAGCAGCTCGCCGGAACAGCACCGCTGACCCGACGTAGACCCCGGTCTCGCGAGCCTGCAGCGATCCCCTGACCTCCGGGAGCGGCCTGAGATAGAGGAGGTTGGCGATGTGCCCGATGACATGCGCCTCGGAACCGGCGTAGTGGACCCGTGGCGGGTCGCCCGGCAGCAGCACCAGCGACGAGCAGGCGGCCGCCCGCGGATGGGCGTTCAACTCATGGAAAAGGTGCCCCAGCCAGTCCGATTCCACCCGAGTATCGTTATTCAACAGTGCGACGAACGGCAGGGTCGAGGCCCGGATGCCGAGGTTGTTGCCGCCGCAGTAGCCCAGGTTCTCGCCTGCCTCCACAATTCGCACCCACGGGTGCTGCGCCCGCACCCACCCCACGCTCCCGTCGGTGGATGCATTGTCCACAAGGATGACCTCGGCGGGGGCGGGCTCCAGAGCCTTCAGGCTTGCCAGACACGCATCGAGATACCCGACGCCGTTGTAGTTCACCACTACCACGGTCACAGGCAGCAGCGCACGTTCACTGCACACAGTTCACCGTCGACGGTTTCTCATCGGATGCCCAACCTGCGATGCTCCCTCCCCCTTTCGCAAAGGGAGACCGAAGGGGATTTCCCCCCTTCCGCCTTCGACGTTCGATGTTCGACGTTCGCCTATGCCATCCGTCCATCCATCCTCTCCGTTCCACGTTCGATGTTACCCTCCCCCTTTCGCAAAGGGGGACCGAGGGGGATTCCCCCCCTTCCGCCTTCGACGTTCGATGTTCGATGTTCGACGTTCGCCCATGCCATCCGTC
>JALOPK010000473.1 GCA_025453925.1 Candidatus Eiseniibacteriota bacterium
TGGCGAACGATGTTCGCTGGCTGGGGTCCGGGCCCCGGGCCGGGTTGGGCGAATTGATTCTCCCGGCAGTGCAGCCGGGCTCCAGCATCATGCCCGGCAAAGTCAATCCCGTCATGGCGGAGGCGTTGATGATGGTCTGTGTCCAGGTCATCGGCCTCGACACGGCAGTGAGCATCGGGGCGTTCCTCGGAAATCTCGAACTGAACACCATGCTTCCCCTGCTCGCCCACAATCTGCTCCAGGAGATCATGCTTCTGTCGAACGGAATCGAGGCATTTCGGGCCAGATTGCTGGAGGGAGTCACTGCGGACCGCGCAAGGATCGAAGCGCTGGTCGAGCAGTCGCTGGCCCTCGCGACGGCGCTGGTTCCTCTCATCGGGTATGATGCTGCGGCGCGCATCGCCTATTCGGCGCACGCACAGGGACGCACCATACGTGATGTTGCGAGGGACATGGGCGTACTCCCTTCAGAGGTTCTGGATCGGGCGCTTGATGCTCGTCGGATGACCGAGCCGGGACTTCCCGCAGGGGCCGCCCGGCCGGCCTCGCCATGATCAGGCCCGGATCTCAAACCCCATGAGAGTTCTCCGCCGCCCGTGGCCGGTCCTGCTCCTGATCGTTGCCGGTGCATGGGTGGCCGCCGCGATAGGAGCGCGGCGCCAAGGGTGCGAGCAGGATGAGGTGCCGTGGCGCGTGCCGACCGTGAAGCGGGCCTGCGGCGTGCGCATGCGGGTTCTGGTCGATTCCGGGGAGTTCATGGCCCGCCTTGAGGAAGACCTCCGGGATGCGCAACGGTACGTGGGTCTCCAGGCCATGTCGTTCGAGGGTGACGACGCCGGAGCTCGTATCACCCGGGCCCTGGCCGCGTGCCCCGCTCCCTGCAAACAACTACTGGTCGATTCATACTCCAGGTTCGTGATCAGTGACAAGTTCAGACTTCTTCCGAAGCACTGGCACGATGACGCGCTCCGGCGGGAGAGCGATTTGACTCGGAGGTCGCTGGCGACGCTCCGCCGGAACAATGTGGCCGTCAAGCTGACCAATCCGATGGACCCGCTGTTGATTCGATTCATGGCGCGGAATCACAAGAAGATGGTGGTCATCGACGACCGTGTCGGCTACCTCGGCGGCATCAACTTCTGTGACCACAACTTCGCCTGGCATGACATGATGATCCGGATCGAGGGCGACGATGCGGTGGGATTCCTCCGGGAGGATTTCCTCTCGACCTGGCGGGGCGTCAACCAGAGCGTCCAACGCGACTTCGGCGGGTTATGGCTCGCCATACTGGACGGGCGCTGCAACGAGCGCAGCCTTGCACCGATAGTCCGCGCTATCGGGAGGGCCCGTCGCAGTATCGTGGTAGAAAGCGGGTATGCTTCCTTCCCTTTCTTCGGATGGCTACGGGCTGCGCGGGAACGTGGCGTGAGCGTCGTACTCCTCACCCCGGAGCTCAACAATAAGCCCCCGGTGAAGGACAACCTGCTCTGGGAAGCGACTCGCGCCGGATTCGAGATCCGGCTCTACCCCGGGAGGATGAACCATCTCAAGGCGATGCTCATCGATGATGCCACTCTGGTTGCTGGCTCCTCCAATTTCGACTATGTCGCCCACACCGTCCAGCAGGAGGTCGTCATGGTGGTGACCGACCCCGATGCGGTCGAGGAATTCCGAGCGAAGGTGCTTGGGCCTGATCTGGATGGGTCGGTGCCATACACCGGCCATGTCTCGGCCCTCGGCGGCTGGCCCAGACACGCGGCGATGCGAGCGGGGGCGACGGTCATGGTCGGTCTTGTCCGAATGCTCGAATCCCTGGTCGGCACTCCGGAGCCGGAATGGGCAGAAGAATGGCGCACGTGAGCGACGGCCGCCGGTTCCGCCCTATGTCCACCCCGGCCGGGCGCGTGAGCCGGTCTACTGTGGTTGAACCCCATGTCACGTCCCGGAGGAGGTGCGGCGGTGAGCCGGACTGACACTCGGTGGCGCAGCCGCTACCGGAAACAGATCATATTGAAAGGCGTTGGTCTCGAGGGCCAGGCGAGGATCATGCAGGGCTCTGCGCTGGTGGTCGGTGCGGGGGGGCTTGGGGGGATCGTGGCCATGCTTCTGGTGCGGGCGGGGGTGGGGACGGTACGCATCGTGGATTTCGACGTCGTGGAGGAGGAGAACCTTCACAGGCAGATTCTGTTCACCGAAGCCGATGCCTCGGCGCGGGCGCCGAAGGCCGAGGTCGCCGCCGAGGTCCTCCGGGCGGTCAACTCAGGCTGCAGTATCGAGGGCGTCGTGACCCGGGTGACGACGGAGACGTTGCCGAGTCTCCTATCGGGCATGAAGGTAGTGGTAGACGCCACGGACAACTTTGGCACCCGGGATGTGATCAACGCTGCGTGCCTTGCTCACCGCATCCCGTGGGTACACGGCGGCGTCCTGGGCACCGCCGGTGCGCTGATGAGCATTGTGCCATGGGAGGGGCCATGCCTCAGATGCCTCTACCCTGCTCTGCCTGAGGATGGATCGCTCCAAACGACCAGCGCCGTTGGGATTATGAACACCCTCCCGGCGCTGGTCGGCGCGCTGCAGGTCACCGAAG
>JALOPK010000474.1 GCA_025453925.1 Candidatus Eiseniibacteriota bacterium
CGGAGACCTTTGCCGAGCGGTACCGGCTGCGCGAAGGGGACACGACCACTCTGAATCCGCCGGGACGGACCGTGCAGTTGCGGATCGCGGGGGTGTATTACGACTACACCACCGAGGGCGGTCTGGTGGTCATGGACCGGAGCCGTTTCCGGGAGCTGTGGGCCGACCCCTGGATCAACTCCATCCTGATCTATCTCTCGCCAGGATCCGACCTCGAGACCGTGCGCCGAGCCGTCCGGCAGGCCTCCGGGCGCGACGATCTCGCCCTCTTCTCCAACCGCGATCTGCGGGGGCGCATCCTGGAGATCTTCGACCAGACCTTCGCCATCACGTATGCCCTGCAGGCCATCGCCCTTCTCGTGGCAACCCTGGGCGTCCTCACCACGCTCGCCGCCTCCGTCCTCGAGCGGATGCGGGAGATCGGCATCCTCCGCTCCATCGGCGTCAGCCGGGGAGGCCTTGCCCGGATGATCCTGGCCGAGGCCGGGTGGCTCGGCCTGCTGGCGAACGCGATCGGGACCGCCGCGGGGCTCGGTTTGTCGTGGATCCTGATCCACGTGATCAACAAGCAGTCGTTCGGTTGGTCCATCCAGTTCAGCTTCCCCGGACTCCTGCTCCTGCAGTATGCGGTGCTCACGGTGGGAGTCAGTCTGCTTGCCGCGAGAGCCGGGGAGTTCCGACAGGCGCTGCCGGGGTATGTCTTCGCCTTCCCGCGCGACCATTATGCGCACGAGGAGTTCCGCACCGAGTGGTGGTACTACACCGGGCACCTGCGTAGCGCGGTGGGCGAGGAGTTCGGGTACCAGGTCACGTTCTTCCGGAGCGGCCTCGCCGACGCCCAGGCAAATCCGTCGCGCTGGGCCGCACGGCATCTCTACCTAGCCCACTTTGCCGTTTCCGACATCTCCCGCAAGGCATTTCGGTTTTTCGAGCGCGTCAACCGCGCTGGGCTTGGGCAGGCCGGGGCCGGCTCGGCCGAGTTCCGGGTCTGGGTCGGAGACTGGGAGGTGCGCGGCGACGGCATGCGGCAGCGCCTCCGGGCCGCCGAGGGCGATCACGCCATCGATCTCACCCTGCAATCGAAGAAGGCGCCGGTCATCCACGGGGAGAACGGCATCAACCAGAAGGGCGAGGGGCGTGGGCACGCCTCCCACTACTACTCGTTGACGCGACTGCAGACCGAGGGAACCCTGACCGTCCGGGGGAAGAAACACGCCGTCACGGGCCTGAGCTGGATGGACCACGAGTTCGGCTCCACGCAGCTTTCGTCCGATCAGGTCGGGTGGGACTGGTTCAGCCTGCAGCTCGACGACGGGTCGGAGCTGATGCTGTACGCAATCCGGAAGACCGACGGCCGCCCGGACCCGCACTCGGCCGGAACCCGCGTCGCCGCCGACGGCCGCGTTGACCGCCTGACGCAGCGGGACTTCACCATCGAGGTTCTCGACCGCTGGACCAGCCCGCGCTCGAAGGGGACCTACCCGATGAAATGGCGCCTCACCGCGCCACCGATCGGCCTTGACCTGGCGGTGACCCCGGCATTCCCCGACCAGGAGCTCGACACCGCCAAGAGCACGCAGGTGGTCTACTGGGAAGGCGCCGTCCGCGCCGCCGGCACCCTTTCCGGCAAGCCCGTCACAGCCCAGGGCTACGTCGAACTCACCGGCTACGCCGCCCCCTTCCGCAAGCGCCTGTAGCTTCGATTCCTACTGGGACATCATCGCCACCCATGCCCCGCGCAAGAAGTATCCTATCCTTCTCACATCGTCCCCTGATTTTCGAACCGGGCAATCTGAACATCTTGGATTCTTCAGCGGTGTTTCAAGAGCTCCCGCACCGGCATGCCGATATCCTTCGCGATCGCGCGAAGAAGGAGAGGCGAGATATCCCGCCCTTGATGGAAGGGCACAGTCGTTCCTCGGCGTCCGCGTGCCTGAACTGCTTGTGGCCACCCCTCTGCCGAACCTCTCGAAACCCCAGGCGCTCGAGGATGGCGACGACTTCTGCCGGCTTCAAGACCGGAACGGCACCCATGGCTGCACCACGACAACATTGTGGGCACCAACGAACTCCGCCTCCAGTCGCGGCTCGCCATCTTCCAGCAACATCTGGATGACTTCCCGAAGATTGGAGGCAAGCTCCTCCATGGTTTCACCTTGAGAATGCACCCCAGGAAACCCTGGCACGTAGCCAACATGCAGATGTGTCCCGGGACACCTCTCAACGACTGCGGTGAAGGTGCGCATCCGGTTCTCCTTTGCGTTTCTTCGTGATCTGCCCTGGCGGGAAGCACTGAATTGTCGCCCACAGAGCCTGCGGAGAACGTCGTTCGTCAAGCAGACAGCGCCTTGAGGCAAGTCACGCCTGAGCTGCCGGCGACCCACACGATTGTAGCCGAACCTGTGAATTGACGGAAGGGCGTTCCCGTCCCCCTAACGAGGAAGCGATTACTTAGATCGCTGTCAAGAACGCTGGGACTGTGGTCGCCACGGAATTGGCGCTCATTTCACGACCCATTCGCGACGGCGGATCGAGAAATCCATCAGGAGAACAGCCGTCTCTGCCGACGCTGTCATACCCCACGATTTTCCATTCTTCTCGGACCTGGCGGAGAACGAATGCGGTTATGAGCTCATCCACTCCCCGTGCCGTACTCCACTTGGCATAGGTCACAATCTTGATATCGCCCCCCTGGGAGTGAAGTCGCGAATGCAGCACGGCCACCTTCTCTTCGATCGTATACTCGATCTCATCCCCCAGCCCGATCTCTGCAATGCCCGATGGGGGAACAGCGAGAAACGCCCGAGCGATCAACCCCCGGTCACCAAGTTTGTAGCCTCTGTAGTAGGTGACAATCGTATCTTCTGGTATCCAAAGATTTGCGATAGTGGGACTCGCAGCACCGAGCGCCAATACTGCAAGAACACAGACAATAGCGAACCTCGCAATACACGATCCACTCCAAGGAATTGCGGCCATCTTCTAGCTCCAAGACAGAGGGGACGTGGCCAAGTACGACAAGTCAAGAGATTCCGCTGACCGTCAACCGAGGTCTGGTGTATGTCGCAACGCAGCAACGCGGAC
>JALOPK010000119.1 GCA_025453925.1 Candidatus Eiseniibacteriota bacterium
CGACCGGGCTCATCCGGCCTCCTCAGCCGTTTGGGTTCCGCTATGCACGTACTGTAGCACGTACAAGTTGTAGTAGATGCCCCGGCGCGCGAGCAGCTCGCTGTGGGTCCCCCGCTCGACAATCCGGCCGTCGTCGATCACCAGGATCTCATCCGCCCGCTGGATGGTGCTGATACGGTGGGCAACAATGATGCTGGTCCGGCCCCGCATGAGGGTGTCGATCGCCTGCTGGATGAGCCGCTCAGTGGCCGGGTCCACGCTGCTGGTCGCCTCATCGAGGATAAGGATCTTCGGGTCGTGGGCAAGGGCCCTGGCAAAACAGAGGAGCTGTTTCTGACCGGTCGATAGCGTGGCGCCCCGCTCCGACATCGTCTCGTCGAATCCGCCGGCAAGACGCTCGATGAACCCTTTGGCCTGAACCATGTCCGCGGCGCCTTCGACCTGATCCCTCGGCATCGGCGTGCCCAGCCGGATATTGTCCTCGATGCTCCGGCTGAAGATGAACGCATCCTGCAATACCACGGCGATGCTGTCGCGCAACGTGCGGAGTGATATGTCGCGCAGATCCACTCCATCCAGGGTCACGCTGCCGGAATCCGGGTCATAGAACCGACATACCAGGTTGATGATTGAGGTCTTCCCCGCTCCGGTCGGCCCAACGATGGCGATGCTTTTCCCGGGCTCGACCGTGAAGGTGACATCGCGGAGCACGGGTCTGTCGCGCACGTAGGCAAAGGAGACGCCCTGAAACGAAACCCGGCCGCGCACGGCGGTCTGCACCGGAGCAGGCCGTTCGAGGATGGTCGGTTCCTGATCCATGATGCCGAAGATCCGCTCGGACGACGCCATGGCGCTCTGCATGATATTGTATTTCTCGCTCATGTCCGAAAGGGGTTCGAACATCTGCCTTACGTAGCTGAGGAACGCCACCAGTGCGCCCAGAGTCAGTCCTCCCTGCAACGAAGCGATCCCGCCAAACACCAGGACCAGGGCGATGCCTACCGTGGCGATCAACTCGATCAGAGGCCGGAACACGCCGAAGATCACGAGCTGATGGATGTTGGCGGCGTAGAACTGCTCATTGGTGACGCGATAGCCGTCTTTCCGACGCTGTTCCCGTCTGAAGACCTGGACGATCTTGATCCCGGAGAGATCCTCGGCCAAGGTGGCATTCAGCTGGGCCAGGAGACGGCGGACTTCGCGGTACGCTCCCCGCGCTTTCCGCCGAAACACGAACGACGCAGCCATGAAAGCGGGCACCACCGCGAGTGCGATCAGCGCAAGCCTGACGTTCAATGCGAACAGAATCGCCACGGTGCCCACGACCAGCAACGCATCCTTCACCAGGTTGACAAGAACCGCGGTGACCATCTCGTTGAGGGCTTCAACATCGTTGGTGGTTCGCGTAACCAGTCGCCCGACAGGATTGCGGTCGAAAAACGAAAGTGAGAGGGTCTGCACGCGTCGAAAGAGCGCAGTGCGCAAATCGTACATCGATCGCTGGCCGGCTATCTGCAACGCGTACACGTGCCCGTACCCCGCCACCATGCCAAGTGCAATGAGCAGCGCGGCGATAACTGCCAGGCGGGTGATGCCGTCGAGGTCTGCCCCCCGCAACGCCACCAGATCGGCCGGGGGCACCCGTGAGAGCTCTGCCTCCGGCACCAGCCAGTAGCTTCCACGCACAATCCCGACGCCGTCGCGACGGCTTGATGCTTCGAAAACGTAGTAGGTCGCCACCCCGAGCGTGCCTTCGGAGCGAAGCCGGCGACGCGCGGCCGGGTCAGCCTTTTCCAATGACGCCTTTCTCAGCAGAAGGGCGCCGGTGTCGAGCCGCAGGTAATCGCGACCGCCCGGGTCGGATGCCAGCAGCGAGTCACGGAGAGCGGGCGGAGCCTCATAGACCTGGTAGAGCCTCGCCAGATACTGATCGATCCCCACCTTGGTGATGTAGGGGATAAGAAGCTCGAGGACTGTGGACACGAGCATGAAGGCCATCGCGGCCGCTACCAGGCGGCGGTGCGGCATGACGTAAGTCAGCAGCCGCCTCACCATTTTCCCGTCGTACGCCTTGCCCTCGATGTAGTCGCTGGCGAATGAGTCGTACATCAGGCGTCCCCCCGAGGAGCCCCGCTGCGGTGGGGATCGTCAAGACGCAGGGCCTCCTCACGCTGTTGCATCCGGAAGAGCTCCGCATAGAAGCCGCCCCGGGCCAGAAGAGCATCGTGGGTTCCTGAGTCGATCAGACGCCCGTCATCCATGACAATGATGAGGTCCGCGGATCGGACGGTGCTGATCCGATGCGCGATCAAGATGGTGGTCCGTCCACCATACCCGGTGAGGCCTGCCTGGATGGCGGCCTCGGTCTCCGTATCCACGCTGGAAAACGCATCATCGAGAACGAGGATGCGGGGCCTCACGGCCAGGGCTCTGGCGATGGCCACCCGTTGCTTCTGCCCGCCCGAGAGGGTGACTCCGCGCTCTCCCACCAGCGTGTCGTACCCTTCGGGAAAACCCATCACCTCCTGGTGGAACTCCGCCGCCTTCCCCAGCGCGACGACTTCCTCCCGCGAGACCGAATCACTGCCGAACGCGATGTTGTCGGCAATGCTCATGGCAAACAGGAAGGTCTCCTGCGGGACGTACCCGAAGAGGCTTCTGAGCTCTCCCACAGCGAGATCGCGTACGTCCACCCCGCCGATGAACATGGTGCCAGACGGGGGGTCATAGAGTCGCTGGAGCAGTTCCACGATGGTCGTCTTGCCGGAACCGGTGCGTCCCACGATCCCGAGCGTGGCGCCGGCCGACAGACTGAAGGATACTCCATTCAGCACGGCGGTGGTCCCGCCGGGATAGGAAAACGTGAGGTTTCGCACGTCGATGGATGGCGCGACAGGGCCGGTGAGCTGCCCGTCGTGTATGTCCGGAGAGGTTGTGAAGAGAACCTGCAGCCTGTCCATGCTGGCGATGCCCCGCTGCAGGATGTTCACCACCCAGCCCACTGCCATCATGGGCCATATCAGCGTGTGCAGATAGCTGAAGAATGCGACGAATTCACCCAAGGTGACACGACCGTACACCACCATCCTTCCCCCGACCCCGATCAAGATCGCGATGCTGCCCAGCGCGAGGGCGCCGATGAGCGGTTCGAACAACCCCCATATCCGGCCAAGCTTTACGTTCTCATCACGGCTCCGGCCAGCCGTTTCGACGAAGTGGCGGTACTCGGTTTCCTCATCGCCGTAGGCTTTGACGACCCGGATGCCCGAGAAACTCTCCTGTGCCCGCTCAGTCAGCCGGGAAAACGCGTCCTGCACCGCGGTGAACCGATCGTGCACCAGGCTGCCGAAGCGAAGCATGACGATTGAGAGCGGTGGCAAGGGCAGGAGCGCAAACAGGGTAAGCCGGGCGTCCATGGACACCATGATGGCGATGCAGGCGATCGCCAGGAACATGGCGTCTATGGTCACGAGCGACGCCATCCCGGTTGCCATCCGGACGGCGTTCAAGTCATTGGTGGCGTGGGCCATCAGGTCGCCGACCTTGTTCCTGTCGTAAAACTGGGGCGACAGGCCGACGAGGTGGTCGTACAGCTCTTGGCGCAGACCGCGTTCAATGCGATGGCTCGATCGGATGATGAAGTATCGCCAGACGAAACGGCAGCCCGCCATGGCCACTGCGACCCCGACGATGCCGCCACCCAGCAGCCATATCCGAGGAATGGTCGCCACACCCCGTGCCAGGTCATCGATGACATACTGAGTGATCTTGGGAATCACAAGTTGCAGCGCGTCGACCCCGATGAGCCCGACCATCCCGATGGCCATCTCTCTCCTGTGCCCGAGGAGCAGCCTGATGAGATGTCGGAGGCTCGACGTTGGAACGCGCGAGGATCCTTCGCCATGTGGGTGATCGCTCATGAATACCAGCCGGTTCTCGATGGTGCCCGCAGAGTTGTTCCCCAGTGCCGGCGGATGACCGCAAGAGGCCGGCGGAACGGCGGAACGTATCTGGCCGGGCCAGCGTACGCAAGCCAGGGAGGCCGCGGCTCATGCCGGCATTCACGCCGTGTGCGGCACCGGGTTTCACGGCCCTCCGTCTCAGACGCTGCCGTGGCTTTGCCATTCTGATTGACTTGCGGCCCTGAGGAAGCGAAGATTCGGCCTCGGCATGCAAAGGAGGAGACATGCATACCCTCGAGGCGATCAAGTCCCGGCGCAGCATCCGAAAGTTCACCCCCCAACCGGTGCCGCAACGGGCCATTCATGACATGCTCGATGCGGCAATGAGCGCGCCTTCTGCAGGAAACGAGCAGCCCTGGCAGTTCGTGGTGATCGACGACCGGGCGTTGCTCGACCAGGTCCCGTCTTTCAGCCCCTATGCCGCGATGGCAACCGAAGCGCCCCTGGCTATTCTGGTCTGCGGTGACACGTCCGTCGAGAAGTACCGGGGATTCTGGGTGCAGGACTGCGCCGCCGCCGTGCAGAACATACTCCTGGCGGCGCATGCCCAAGGGCTTGGAGCGGTGTGGACGGGAGTGCATCCCATGCCCGATCGCGAGCAAGGATTCCGCGTCCTGCTCGGCCTCCCGGATCACGTGATCCCCCTGGCATTCATACCTGTCGGCCATCCGGCTCACTTCCCCGGCCCTCAACAGCGGTATCGCGAGGATCGCGTGCACCACAACCGCTGGTGACGGAAGCGGTCGAGTTCAGGTTCGGGGCGGGTCGTGCCTACGGTCGGAGAGGCCGCCGGCAGAGGATTCGAGGATGGGGTTCATCATGAGGCCTCTGCATCGCCCGACAGCACAGCATGCGTGGCGACGCGGAGGTACACGGCCGCGGCGGTCTGATTGTCCCGCCAAGCGGCACCGGTGGATTTGACATCCGTCACACCGCGAGGTGGCTTCTTGCGCTCGTTGTGTGACCGTCCGTTGAGCCGGGGCATGCGGCCCCGCGGTCGCCGGCCGAGGGTTCGAGATGCGAGCGTCAGCGCTCGCCTGTGGGCGAAGGGAGACTGGCTCCATGAATCAGCGCGCATTCGTCACCGGTATCGGAATCGTGAGTCCGCTCGGTCTGGATGCTCCGTCAACGTGGGAGGCTGCCGTCGCAGGGCGATCGGGCGTCGGCCGGATCACCTCGTTCGACACCACGGGATTCGACACGCAAATCGCGGCAGAGGTCAGAGGCTTCGATCCGTTCGTCTACCTTGACAGGAAGGAAGCAAGACGATTCGACCGGTTCTCCCAGTTCGCCGTAGTGGCCACTCAGGAGGCGATCCGTCACGCGGGGCTCAACCCTGCGGACGTGGATCCCTACTCGGTGGCGGTGCTTCTCGGCACGGGTGTGGGGGGAACGACATCCCTGGCAGCGCAGCTTGATCTGCTCAAGGTGAAGGGGCCGGGCAAGGTGAGCCCGTTTCTCGGCGTACACATGCTGTCCGACATGGCCTCGGCCATCGTGTCGATGCACTTCGGCTTCAAGGGCTTGTCATGCGCTTTGGTCAGCGCGTGCTCCAGCGGGGCGGACGCCCTGGGCGCGGCCTTGAGAATGATCAGGTCGGGAGAGGTGGATATCGTGATCTCCGGCGGCACGGAGGCCGCCATCTGCCCGCTGAGCGTGGCGAGCTTCGGAATCATGGGTGCGCTGTCCCGTCGCAACGATGACCCACCGGCCGCGAGCCGTCCCTTCGACCTGCACCGCGACGGGTTCGTCATCGGCGAGGGAGCGGCAATCCTCGTGCTTGAAAGCGAGCGAAGCGTAAAGGCACGTTGCGCCAGACCTCTTGTCGAGTTCGCGGGTTATGGCGCAACCTCCGACGCGTACCACGTGTCGGCCCCCGACCCCGAGGGCTCGGGAGCGCGGCGCGCCGTCTCTCGGGCGTTGGCGGATGCCCGCATACAGAATGTCGACGTTGACTACATCAATGCTCACGGCACGTCTACTCCGCTGAACGACAAGACCGAGACGCTGGCGATCAAAGGGGTGTTCGAAGACTATGCGCGGCACGTCGCGATCAGTTCCACCAAGTCCATGACGGGCCACCTCCTTGGCGCCGCGGGCGCCCTGGAGGCAGCGTTCTGCGTCCAGGCGGTTCTCGCCGGCACCATCCCGCCCACAATCAACCTCTCGAACCCTGATCCAGAGTGCGACCTCGACTATACGCCGGTAACCGCCCGACGTCACCCCGTGACGGTTGCGGTGAGCAACTCCTTCGGTTTCGGCGGCCACAACGCGGTGCTCGTCTTTCGCGCGGTGGAAGGGAGGGAGTTCTAGCCACCGCTCCCGGCGGGGCACCGCCTCGCCACCGAGGGGAGTGTCGCCGGATACCGTGATCTTGTCCGCGGGAACGCCGGCCCTTCCATGGGCCGCGATTGTCTCAGATTCTCCGAACGAACGTCGCGACGAGCACGTAGACGGTTGAGAGCGCCGGCCTTTCGACGATGGTGGGAGTCGACAGGAATTCCTTCACCTGGTCCGCGCTTACGTGTCGTGCTCGATCACCGTGGCGACACAACCTGCCGGGTCAGGTCGCAACCGGAAATGGGAGCGGACCGCTCAGGCTTCGATAGTCAGGATCTGCCGTGCTCAGATCACGCGGGCAGTCAGCGGCACGGGATGCCTCCACGCTTCGGAAGAGCCAGGGTGAGTGACTCGAGGCGCGTACCGTCCGTCGAATCTCCTGTCGGCGTGTCGCCTCCCTGATCGGTCTGCGGGGTCCCCCGGACACGGCGGTCGTCTTGCATGGGAGAGTACCTCGAGAGCGGGGGAAACCCCCATGTGAACTCGAAGGCGGCATACGGCATGGCGGGGTCGACATTCCAGTTCGACAAGTACGGCATGACGGTCGAATCGGCGACTGCCTGGAGCATCTCGACAAGGCTCTGGTCAAGCCCTGCGTTGAACGACAGGCCCAACGGGCTCTTCTGGAAGAGCGTTGCATAGAACACGCAGGCGGCCAGGTATGACCCTGCCAGTGCGGGGTGGTACTGGTCGGCGTTGAACAGCAGATCCAGCGGGATACCGCCATGATACGCGTTCTGCCAGGCGACCCCGACGGGCGCCACCGGTGTGCTCAGGGAATCGGCCAGGCGCACATATGCGGCCGTTACGGAGTCCTGCATCGCATCGTAATCAGCGAACTCGGGGCTGGCGAAGCCGCCGAAGGTTTCCACCCACGGCCCGTGGTGATTGTGGCCCCACGTCATGTAGAAAACGGTCACGCAGCACGGTGTGTGGGCATGGGCGATGGAGTCCAACGCCATGGCCCCCGGATACATGTAGGAATCCCGCAAGTACGGGATGCAGGGGATCTGGCTCTGCTCCTGGAGTACAACGTAGTCCCATCCTCCCGCCTCCAGCAGCGCGATCGAGGAGGGGGTGAGCAGGTGCGCGTTTGGGGGGTAGGAGAACGAACAGCCTCCCGGCGTGCTGGATGCCGCAATGACCGTATCGCCGCCTGCCTCAGCCAGGCTCTGCACGAGGCCGGGAAGATCGTTGAAATAGGTATGGCTGTTTCCCAGGAAGACTACTGAGAACGATCCAGCGGCAGCAGAACGAACCAGCACCAGCGATACCAAGGTGATGCCCAGCGCAGTGGCGCAGGCCTCGCGGGCAGTGCGCACGCTCAACCTCCGAGTCCGCAGTGAAATCAAACCCGATCGGAATATCGGGGAGGATGGCCAGGGGTCAATGGTACCGTTCAGAAGCCCCTTGCTGCGGCCGCAACGGCACCAACGAATCTGATGCTGCGGGCAGCGCCCGTTCGAGGAATGGGAACCTGTGTCTCGCCCACCGGGCGAGGCCCGGGTTGACTCCAAGCACGATCTCCCTGGTCCCGATGCCCACACCTGGAACGATGACGACCAACGCCCAGCCCATCGCCCATTCCGCACACTCGGCTGCCCCGAACGGCACCAGAGGAAGGAGAAGGCACAGTGCGAGGAATCGCGCCGTGGCACTCCTGAGCGTGAGACCCGTCCGACCACGGGGCCTTGGGGGTTGCCGATGACCACCGATCGCCTGAAGTCTGCCGCTCTCGCCGTGTGCATCACCCGAGGGCGTGCGGACCACCTCTCAGCCCGCCAACGCGGGCTGCGCGCTCGCCGCTGTGTCGCCAGCCCGAACTACGCCGAAGTGTGTCCCCGCTGAGACGCGGGCGCCACCGCCACTGAGGTGATCGCCGCCATAGACGATGTGGGGTTGGCCACGGCCGTCCACGGCGATGGACCGATTGGTCATGTCGGTGAAGAATCGCGGGCAGTCGACGCATTCGATCTGCCATTGATGGGTCTGGGCGAAAGCCGGAGCGAGTCCCGCAATGAGCACGATGATCCCAATGAGCCGCGCAGAAACACATTGGCGTCGGCTGTCTTCGAGTACTCTCACAGACATGCGGTTACCCATGGAAGCCTCCGACCGAAAAGTCCCGGCACAGCACGCGACGCCGCTGCTGCTGTAGAATATGCCATCTCGACTCGTGACGTGCAACTGAGGACACCCACCTATTCTTGATGCGTCGGCGCAAGACTCGTGGGCACGTGCGGTGTCCCTGGCCTGCACGGGTTCTGTGTTCCTCCAACCGTATCTGCCCCGGCGCTACCGCCCGCGTCTTCTGCTGCATACCTTGTCTGGTTTGTTTGCGCCTCTCGGCGAAGGGCTCACAACCACGTCGGATGCCCCCTGTCGGCTCTCAGGCGCGGGATCGCGCGTGAGAACAAGCAGAGCCCTGAGGACGCACCGGGTGATTCGCTGCCTCCGCCTCAGCAGGGCCGGGGAGCATCTGCAGCGGCCGGCGATGACCGCTGCTTCTGTGAAGAGCCGTCAGGGGAATGAGTAGCTATGGGTCTCACGTTTCTCACCACGTTCCTCCTGCTCTTGGG
>JALOPK010000007.1 GCA_025453925.1 Candidatus Eiseniibacteriota bacterium
GTGGGACTTCCGACGGAACGCGATTCCTTCGAGGCTGCGCGCGAGATCATCGGCAGCGATCTGTCGAATGTCATGCGCCTCCTTGAGGATCGATTCCGGAAGACCCTCGCGGGAGGATTCGGTCCGTCACCGGCACCTGCAGCCCCGCAATGGCTCCCCGACCCGATCGTCGAACAGGAGCAGCCGCAGTCTTCCATATAGGACAGGTCCAATATGGGACAAGTCCTATATGCCTTCGAGTCGGAGTCATCTTCGTGGGCGATGTGATCCGGCGGGACCGCCGCGTGCTTTGGCGGCGGGCGTGTCATGGCACAGAGCCCACGCGGCCATGACGGAGCATGGCCCTCCACCGCGAAGCATGGCCGGAGTCGCGGGAGGGACACGTTCCGTTGTGTCCTTCATTGTCGCCCCCTCAACCCTACCTTCTCCCGTGGGGAGAAGGGGTGTCTTCTCTGCCGGGTCCCGTTCGCGCGCGCGCAGTCGTGACGAAGCATCACCCTTCAGGAACGGGTTTCTGTCTCTGGAGGTACACGTTCCATCGTGTCCGCCGTGTCGGCGCCCGGCAGGGTGTACGAGGGGCAGCCCTCGATGTTGGAGCGGCGTGAGCCGCGAATCAAACGTCACGCAGCAGGTTCCTCCCGTTCCGCCTCCGAGCGCGGGAACGAGTCGTACAAGACCTACATCAGCGGCCATGACGAGGCATGGTCCTCCATCGTGAAGCTCGGTCGGCCTCGGGGGAAGAACCGGCCCGTCTGTTCGCACTTTTCGTATGGCCCGTTACGTGCCAAGTTGACCCGGCCCGTCTGTGCAGATGCATGGCGTGGTGAACGCTCCATCATGATTCGTTGGAGGAACCAATGATCATCGTGTTCCTGGGACCGCCGGGTTCAGGGAAGGGGACTCAGGCGGCGCTCCTGGCGGTGCGGCGCAACTGGGCCCACCTGTCCACCGGCGAACTGCTCCGCGCCGCACGCACGGGCGGCACGCCGCTGGGCCAGAAGGTGGCGCAGTACCTCGACGCCGGCAGGCTCGTCCCCGACGAGCTGGTGACAGGGCTGGTCGTCGAACGGGTCAAGCCCGGCCCCGCGGGCGGGTACCTGCTGGACGGCTTCCCGAGAAACCTCGCGCAAGCGGCCGATCTGGATCAGTTGGCCCGCGCGGCCGGACATGTCGTTCAGGCCGTGGTGTTCTTCGACGTCCCCGAACCTGAGCTGATTCGCCGCCTGTCCGGCAGGGCACGGGCAGACGACGATCCCGATACCATCCGGAGACGCCTGCGGGTGTATGCCGAGGAAACCTCTCCCCTCGTGGACCACTATGCATCCCGCGACCTTCTCCGCCGTGTCGAGGGGCGGGGCGAGATCGACGCGATTCACCGCCGGGTGCTGACGGCCCTGGGAGAACGAGCGTAGCGGAGCGCGTCAGCCCGCTGCCCTGCCCCGCACGGGGTTCAGGTCCCGAAGCACCCGGTACAGCTCCATCGGTGATGTGGCATGGACCACCGGCGCCAGTTCGAGGGGAGAGATCATGAAGGGGTGATTCTGCGGGCCGCCCAGCCCGCCGTGAGACCCGCACTGGTGTTCGAAGGAGAAAACATTCGGGCCTTCGACGGCGCTGTTGACCACGATGTCGCCGCAGTGGGAGAACCCCGCCAGTCGGGCAAGCTGGCTCGCGGTGCGTTCCGGGTCGTCGAATGTGCGAAGTGGATCGTCGCCCTCCACGAGGCCCGACTCGACCTGACGGAGGCCGCCACGCCCCAGAATCAGCGGTCCCCGACGGACTGAACGCACGAGGACGAACCCCACGCCGGGGTGGCCGAGCACGCCGGGAACCAACCCGGGATGGATTTCGTCGATATCCTCCAGGCACAGCGGGCGGCGACCTTCATGGAGATAGATGTGGGCGAGATTGCCCGAGCAGCAGACGACCACCCTGCCTTTGGCAGGATGCTCGGTCACGGGCTCCTCGATCCGCCGGGCGAGGTACAGACGCCCGCTTCGGATCGCGCGTTTCCGGGCCATTCCCAGCGTGGGAATCTCCTCCGATCGCCGCATCTCCTCCAGGAGCGCGTGGAGGTAGCGGGGAGGATCTGCGGTCACCTCGCCGACCGGGGATCCTCTGACCAATCCTTCCACCAGCCTCGTGAGCGTGATGCCATGGCGATCCGCAAAGCTCTGGCCCGGAGATTGCCCGTGATCGGAGAGCACCACCACCCGGTACGGGCGCGCGCCATGGCGGGCGACAACGTCGAGAAGTCGCCCGATCTGCCGGTCGATGGCGGAGAGGACACCCATCGCGTCCGTTGATGCGGGGCCGCGCTCATGGGCAACGACGTCATAGCCGATGTAGGAGACATACACGGCCGGCACGCCGCGGATAATGTCTCTGACGACAAGGAAGGTGCTGAGGTCTCTGAGCACCACGGTGGAGATGGCCCGCTGCAGAGGATAGAGCGCCCCATGACCACGGGATGCGCGGCGGTCACGGACCGTCCGCACGGTCGATCGAACTCCCAGCACCACCAGCTCCCAGAGGACCAGGATGAGCGCGCGGGTGAGGCAATAGGAGTCACTGAAGAACTGAAGAACCTCGCCGGATCGCGGCACCCCCCCGCTCAGCCTACTCAGCGTCAGGGCGGCGGTGTCCGCGTCCCCTGACAGCAAGTTGTTGACGCTCGATCCACCGAGGAGGAGACCATGCCCCTTGGACAGACGCGCCTCCAATTCGCTTGCGTCCCGGGCGTTCCCGGAGACGACCACGACGCCGCGCTCGCGCTCATACCATCGGAACGCGGGGATGTCATCGTTGTTGCCGTACATGATGCCCGCCTGAGACGACGACGTCTGGGAGGGCACCCCGCAATTCCATTCGGTGAGGACGTGACCACCGCCGCGAACGAGGGAGTCAAGGGCGGGGATCCATCGCCGCGTGAGGGCATGCTGCAGGTAGGTGTAGGCGAGTCCGTCAATCTCGATGACGAGGAGTCCGGGCGAGGCATCGGTCGGCCCCACGGCGCCCCGCACCAGACGCCGGATCACCCGCCGGTAGAACCGATCCTCCTCGTCAATGGACACGATGGTGCTGACAACGGCGTTCACGACAGCAAGGACACCCGCCCCCACCACCACGGCATGCGGCCCCGACAAGTCGAGAAACCCCAGCCCGTCGAATACCATGAGAAGCAGGCAGTTCAACGCGGTGGTAACCGTGGCGAAGCCGAGAATCCCCATGGGCACCGTCGCCGCGATCATGAGCGGACGCATGGCCGCATTGGCCAGGCCCAGCCACAGCGCCGGAAGCAGCACGGCGCCCGGCCACTGTCCCCGGGCGCCAAACCCGAGACCGGGAAGATGGCTGACCAGCAGCAGGACGGTGGATGCCTCGGTGGCCAGCAGAAGCAGTGCCTGCCACGCCCGGGCCGTGATGCGCCGCGTCAACGCGTCATCCCCCCATCCGCATCTCTCCCGTGGCTCCCGGCAGCATCTACGCCTCGATGCGCGTCTCCTCGCACGGTCTGAGAATCCGCACATCCGCCAGCGGCGCGAGGGAGGCCGCATGACGGGCGAACTCAGTGGGCGGCTCGGTGAGAAACCCGGCAGCCCTCACTCCCAAAGGCTTCAGCGTACCCCAGTGGATTGGCACCGCCACCTTGGCGCCCACCAGCGAAAGCGCGTGAGCCGCCGTACGGGGCGTCAGGTGATGCCGGCCCAGGTGAGGCCCGTAGCCCCATACCGGCAGGAGCGCCACATCGGGGTGATGGGTCGCGCCCACCTCGGCAAAGCCGTCGAAGAAACCCGTGTCGCCGGCGAAATAGACACTGGCGTCACCTCTGACCACATACCCCTGTGCCGCGGCCTCGACACCAAGGGAACGCCTGCCGCCGTGCATAGCGGCCACGGGCGTGATGACCACTTCACCTGCGCGGAGCGACTGTCCGACCCCGAGCTCCACCACCACCTGGGGTATGCGTCTCGCCAGGTAGTGCCCCGCGCCCGGCGGCACCACCACCGTCGAGCCGGCCGGGAGCATGCGCAACGACGGTATGTCCAGATGATCCTGATGAAGGTGACTGATGAGTGCAGTGAGATGCTGGCCCGTGTAGTCAGCGCCGAAGGTCGGGAGATCGCCATGCCTGCGGATGTGGAACAGCCGCAGGCGGAGGAAGGGATCAGTCACGATCTCCTGCTGGCCATACCGGAGCAGCACCGTGGCATGCCCCATCCATCGTACCGTCACGCCCCGCGCAGGAACCGGCGGCAAGGGTTCCCCCGTTCCCCGGGCGGAGAGGCGATTCGTGGCGGCCGGCGCATCCCGGGGAGCGGGAGCACCATGCGACTCAGCCCTCATGGGTGTGGCCCCTCCTGCCGATCATGCGCGCGGGGCCACGACATCACGGATCCAGGACAGGTAGGTCTCATCTCCTTCGAGGATGGGCAGAGCGATGATCTCCGGCACGTCGTAGCTGTGTGCGGCGCGCACTTCACGGCGAATGCTCTCGAACAGCCGGCGGACGCTCTTCATGATCAGGAGACACTCCTCGGCCCTGTCCAGGGAACCATTCCACCAGAAGCGGGAGGACACCCCAGGCACCCTGTTGGCGCAAGCCACAAGGCGCTTTTCGAGCAAGCCGGAGGCGATCCGATCCGCCTCCTCCGGACCCGAGGCGGTCACGAGGATCATGATGCCGTCATCCATCGCGGATACCCCGTGTTCCATCACGCCTCCCCGCGGGCGGCGAGGGGCTCCTGGGTATCGAGGTTCGGGACCCGGTCTCCGTGACGGAGAATGGAGATCTCCGCGCCGGTGACCGACACGATGTCGCGGGACGGAGTGTTCTGCCATGACGCGTATCCTGTCCGCCCCAGCCGCACCACGGCGACTCCCCCCTGCCCCACCACTTCTCCATCGCCGTCAGGCGAGAGCACCAGCGCGGTGTTCTCATCCACCCCGACGCCGCACGCCTCCGGGTCGCCGAGAGCGGCCAGGGCCTCGATGAGGCGCCCCAGCCGGCCTCGTTGGGAGAAATGCTGGTCAATGACCAGACTCGTGAATCCAAGGCCCTCGGCCAACCGCACGACGCCTTTGCGCGGCCACAGCTCCGATTCGCCGCGAGCGATCATGTCGAGACTCAGCGCCGCGGCGCCGGCGCTGGTTCCCCCCACCACCAGACCATCGCCCTGATGCCGAGCGAGAAGCCGGTGGTGAGCGGACGTTCCCCGCAGGATGTTCGCCAGTCTCGATTGGTCCCCTCCCGCGAAGTACACCAGATCGGCCTGGTCCACTGCCTGAAGGAAATCAGGGTGGCCGGCATCTTCCGGCGTGTCGAGGCGAGGGGTCAGCACGACACGCGCACCCAGTTCCAAGAAGGCCGCACGGTAGGTCTGAGCATAGCGCGTGGGCGACGGCGACGCAGCGTCCACGACGACGACCGCAGGGCTGCCGGCCCGGCACAGGCCGACGAGGCGCTGGAGGATCAGGCCCTCGGAGGAACGTTCCTCGGCGCCGCCCACGACCACAAGGCTTCCCGTCGAGATTGCAGCCGGACTGGACCGCCGCCAGGCCATCAGGCGCACGGAATCACTCCTTCCGGGAATCGCGGAGCTCTGCCGGCCCGACGCGTTGGGCGTCGGCAGCCTCCGGACGCCCTCGGGATGCCGTCCGCCGCCGGCATCTACGGAAGATCCTGGATCTCCGGGAATCGTGACAGAATCCCGCGGAAGAGCTCCCGGATTTCGCGCAGGCGTTCCGGCGTCTTGGCCTCGAACCTGACCACGAGAATGGGCTGTGTGTTGGAGGCGCGCACGAGCCCCCATCCGTCGCCGAACTGCACCCGCACGCCGTCCACGTCGATGACGGAGTATCCGTCCGAGAAGTGTCGTTTGACCTCGTCTACGATCCGGAACTTGTCTTCGTCCGTGCACGTCAACCGCAACTCAGGGGTACTGGGATACTCGGGGATGCGCGACATGCGCGCGCTGAATGGTTCGTCATGATCGGCGATCGCCTCCAACAGGCGCAAGGCCGCGAACATGCCGTCATCGTACCCGAAGTAGGTGTCGGCGAAGTACATGTGCCCGCTCATCTCGCCCGCCAGCAGCGCGCCCACCTCCTCCATCTTGCTCTTGATATGCGGATAACCGGTCTTCCAGATGACCGGTGAGCCGCCGAGACGAGCCACTTCATCGATGAGCGCCTGGGAGCACTTGGTGTCGAACACCACGGGGGAAGGCCTCGACGGGAGGATGCCCTGGGCATAGAGGGCCAGCAGACGGTCGCCCCAGACCATCTTGCCGTGTTCGTCGACCGCGCCAATACGGTCGCCGTCGCCGTCGAGGCCGATGCCCAGTTCTGCGCCTGTTTCCCGCACCTTCTCCGCGAGGCCGGCCATGTGCTCTTCGACGGTCGGGTCCGGCAGGTGGTGCGGGAACCTCCCGTCGGACTCACAATACAGGGGGATCACGTCGGCGCCGGCTTTCCCAAGGAGCAGGGGAGCGATGTCGGACGTGGTGCCGTTCCCGGCGTCGAGGACGACTCGAACCGGGCGTCGAAGGCTCACCAGCGAGGGAACCTCGGCCAGGTAGCGCGAGGCGACATCGAGCTGCCGCGCCGTCCCCGATCCGCGGGAGAACGCGCCGGACTCGGCCAGGACCCGCAGCTTCTGGAGGTGCGGGCCATACAGGATCTGGGTCGCGGTGCGCAGCTTGCAACCGTTGTATTCGACGGGATTGTGACTGGCCGTGACCATGATCCCCGCCTCGTGGCCCATGCGGGCCACCGCGTAATACATCACCGGCGTCGGGACTTGCCCGGCATCGAACACATCAACCCCGGTGGAGATGATGCCCTCGATGAGCGCAGCGGAGTACGCGGGGGAACTGAGCCTGTTGTCGCGGGCGACCACCGTGCTCCGGGGGCCAAGCGTGAGGAGGTAGGTCCCGATGGCTTTGCCGAGCGTGACGAACACATCGTGGGAGAGATCGATGTCAACGAGGCCCCTGATGTCATACTCCCGGAAAATCTGTGGATTCATGCATTCCTCCGGACTGGGTGGGGGCGCGAGTGCACGACGGCGGGAGTGCGGCACACGCCGTACTCCCGCAAGATCATGGAAGCCGGAACGGGATTACTGCTTCAGCTTCGGCTGGAGGTACTTGATCTTCTCCTGGGCGTAGGTGTAGAACTGCTGGTCATAGCGCGGCATCTTGGTGTACTGCTCCACCGCCCCCTGGTAGTCTCCCTGGGACTCCAGGATATCGCCGATCTTGCAGTAGGCCTTGGCAAACGCTCTGACATCGAACCTGAGCGCCGCGTTGTACGCTTCGATGGCCGCCGTGTCCTGGCCGAGTTCCCTGTACGTTTCTGCGAGCCAGTAATGTGCCAGGGCGTAGGTGGGGCTGACGGCCAGAGCGGCCTTGTACGCCTCCGCGGCCTCCTTGAGGCGACTCAAGGCACGAAGGGTGGATCCCTTCATGTAGTGGGCTTCCGGCATGCGGGGATTGAGCTGCGCGGCGCGATCAAATGCGGCCAGGGCCTCCGCGTTCTTCTTGAGCTTCTTCTGGGCAGTGCCGAGGGCGAAGTAGGCCTCGGTGTAGTCGGTGTTGGAGGAGACGGCCGCGGCATAGGCATCGACGGCCTCGGCGGTCCTGCCCTTTTCGAACAGGATCTTGCCCCTGTTGAACTGCGCCTTCGCGTGGGCAGGCTCGGCACGGGTGGCCGCCGTGAAGCTCTCCAGGGCCCGGTCGGCGTCCGACTTGCCCAGATAGGCGAGGCCAAGGCCGTAGTGTGCCTCGGCGTAGTCGGGCGCGATGGTGAGCGCCTGGTTGAAGTCGGCCAGTGCCTTGTCGAAATCCTTAGTTTCCAGGCTGGCGACTCCCGCGTTGTAGCGTTCTGCCGCGCCCGGGTCTACGGCCCGGACGGCCTGGGGAACGGACACAAGGATGAACGCCGCCACGAAGAGAACAAACGCTGGTGACGTGCTGCGCACCAAGAACCTCCTTGTCACGCATCAGGGCCGCGTACACGACCTCCGGAAGTAATGCCTTCGTGCGCCATCATGGCGCCTTGGATGAGGAAGGCGACGAACTGCGGATGCCGGACAGCACCGCGTCGCCGTCGACGTCATCAAACTCAAGCAAGAGATGTTCCCGAGTTTCGATGTCGGTTCCTGCGCGTCGGTAGCGCAGCACCGCCTCCGCCCACCCGGCCTCCCCCGATACTCCGCATGCCCGATAGTCAAGCCGGCGCGCGGACGTGGCGCGAAAGAACTCCCCGAGAAGCCGCTCGGCCTGAGCAGCGGTGTAGCTTCCAGGGGCAATACCGTCCACGCTGAGGGACACCCCGCCCTCGCCCACCAGCGCCGAGATGGCATCGGAATCGCCCTGCTCCAAGGCTTCCCGCAGAAGGGACCAGGGCGCATCACGGCATTCCGCCGGCTGACCGCCCACCACGCGCGCCGTCAGCACCAGCATCGCCAGGGCGATGAGGCGTCTCAGCCTTCAGCCCTCCTGGTCTTGCGACCGCGGCTGGTCAGCCGGTCCCACTCCAGCACGACGGGGCTGGCGACGAAGATGGAGGAATAGGTGCCGATCACCGTTCCGAAGAGCAGGGTCACCGCGAAGTCGTTGATTACCCTTCCCCCGAAAACAGAGAGCACGAACAGCACCGCGAGAGTCGAAAGACCCGTGATGAAGGTGCGGCCGAGAGTCAGGTTGATGCTGGAATTGATCACCACGGCAAGGGACTCACGGCGCTGCAGGCGGAGCTCTTCCCGGATCCGGTCACAGACCACGATGGTGTCGTTCAAGCTGTATCCCACGACCGTCAAGAGGGCCGCCACCACGGAGAGCGAGGTCTCGCGGCCGGTGAGGGCAAGCATGCCAAGACAGATGGTGACGTCGTGGAGCAAGGAGATCACGGCCCCCACCGCGAACCGTAGCTCGAACCGCCAGGAAATGTAGATGAGGATCAGGACCAGCGACCACGCAACGGCCTGGATTGCATTGCGACTCAACTCGGCGCCGATTTTCGGGCCGACATCTTCAGTTCTGACCACCTCGTGCCGGTCGGCGAACGCGGCCTCGAGCGCCTGTTCCACGGGTGTCCCCGTCGACCCGGCGGCCGCCTCGGGGAGTGGCACCCGGATGAGAAACTCGCTCTGGTTCCCGTAGGTCTGGACCTCGGCATCGGAGATGCCGCCCCGGGTCATGGCCTCCCGGACCTGGCCGATGCCCATTGCGGGATCGTTGAGTCGCACCTGGACAAGGTGGCCCCCCGCGAAATCCACCCCTTTCTTCAGATTGCCCAGCGACAGCGCCCCCACGCTGGCCAGGAACGTGATGAGACTCAGGCCGTACGCCCAGAACCGGAGCCCGACGAAGTTGATCCGCGTGTTCTTCAGTATCTGTATCATGATCGCCTCCCTAAATGCTCAGCTTGGCGAGGGTCCAGCGGCTGGTAACCATGTCGAGGATCACCCGGGTCACGAACAGCGCCGTGAACATGCTGATCACGATACCCAGCGACAACGTGACTGCGAACCCCTTGATGGGGCCCGAGCCGAACTGTAGAAGGATCAACGCGGTGAGCAGCGTGGTGACATTGGAGTCGAGAATCGTCAGGAATGCGCGGGAGTAACCCGCGGCGATGGACGCAGCCACTGTCTTGCCCGCCCGCAGCTCCTCCCGGATGCGCTCGTTGACCAGCACGTTGGCATCCACCGCCATGGCGAGACTCAGCAGGACGCCGGCGATGCCGGGAAGCGTGAGGGTGGCGCCGATGAGCGCCATGCCGGCCAGGAGGAGCAGGAAGTTGAGCAGGAGCGCGAAATCGGCGAGAAGGCCGCACGCCTGGTAGTACACCGCCATAAAGAGGATGGTGATCCCCAGCCCGATCAGGGTGGACTTCAGCCCCTTGCGGATCGAATCCTCCCCCAGCGATGGGCCGACGGTTCGTTCCTCGCTGATCATCACGGGAGCAGGGAGCGCGCCCGTCCGCAGCACCACCGCGAGGTCGCGCGCCTCATCCTCGGTGAATCCGCCGGTGATCTGACCCCGGGCCCGGATCTCGGAGTTGATCCGCGGCGCCGACTGAACCACGTTGTCCAGCACGATGGCGAGCAGTTTGCCCACGTTCTCCTTGGTGAGGCCGCCGAACCTTCTCGCACCGCGGCGGTTCAGGAAGAAATCAACCGCCGGGCTCCCGTCATCGTAGTCGACGCCCATCTGGGCGTTGGACAGGGCCTCGCCGGTTACCTTGGGATCGTTCTTCAGCAGGTAGAGATGGCGATACGTGGTGCCCCGCTGATCGGTGAACGTCTCGCCCCAGGCAAAGGATACGTCCCGGCCCAGCACGCGCTGGATGGCGGGTTCTTCCAGGTACCGACGGACCGTTGGTTCCTCATCGCTGGCCACGGAGCAGATCCCGTTGTCTACGATGTACACCCGGGAGGCCAACGGGTGTTTCTTCCGCGCGTCGGCGTCCTGCCCCGGGGCGGCCGCGGAATCCGCAGGTTGCTCGAACAGGTCCGTGATCGCCCCTTCTTCGGTCGGCTGCGTCATCGCCGAGTCGCCGATGTCCACACTGAGACGGGCAGCCGCCTCGTCCATGCGCTGGATGGCGGATTGGACGTTGACGGGATCATCGACGAGCCGGAACTCCAGGAAGGCGGTCTTGCGGACAAGCTCCTTCGCCCGGACGGCATCCACCCCTGGCAACTGGACCACGATACGGTCTTCCCCCTGGCGCTGAACGATCGGCTCCGCAACGCCGAATTCGTCAATCCTGTTCCGGATGGTCTCCATCGCCCGCTCGGTGGCATCCTTCCGCTGGTCCTCGGTGAGATTCTGCTGGTCAACCTCAAGGACGAGATGGGTGCCGCCACGGAGATCCAGCCCGAGGCGCACTGCGTTCCCCCTCAGTTTCGCAAGCCGGCTGGGCGTCATCGCCTCCCGTTCGGCGGGCGACAGGCCGTAGAAGCGAACGGTCGGAATCAAGACGACCACCGCAGCAACCAGAACGGCTCCAACAAGCACGAGCCGCCACACGATGCTCTTCTTCATGAACACCCCATTCCTATGAACTGACGGGCCCGCGGGGGCGCCGGCAACCGGGTCTAACCACGGGGATGGCGGACTCCGCGCGACCCGAGGACGATACGATCCCGCATGTCGCACACCGCCTTCTGCATTCCCACGAGCACCGCCCGAGCGACGATGCTGTGGCCGATACTCAACTCGCCGATCTCATGAATGGCAGAAACCGCGATGACATTCTCGTAGTCAAGGCCGTGGCCGGCGTGCACCGCCAGGCCCTTCCGCACCCCCAGCGCCGCGGCCGCGCTCAGGATCTCGATCTGGGCCCCGGCCGTCTCTCCGTCAGTGCTCGACGCATACTTGGTGGTGCACAGCTCCACGGCATGAAGGTTGAGCTGCGCCGCGGCCTGGACCTGCTCGATGGTGGGGTCGATGAACGCGCACACCGGGATGCCCTCATCAAAGAGGGGAGCGGCGATCGGGGCAATGTCGCGGCCGACCGCAACCAGGTCGAGCCCGCCTTCCGTCGACACTTCACCCGGGTTCTCCGGTACCAGAGTCACCATGAAGGGCGCCGTCGCAACTGCCAGCGCGACCATCTCGGCGGTCGGAGCCATTTCCAGGGTGAGCCTGGTCCTCACGGTGTCCTTCAGAATCCGCAGGTCCCGGATCGAGATGTGGCGCTGATCGCCGCGCACGTGTACGGTGATGCCGTCGGCGCCGCCCAACTCCGCCAGAACCGCCGCATGCACAGGGTCCGGTTGCTGGGCTTTTCGCGCTTCGCGCAGCGTTGCCACATGATCCACATTCACAGACAAGCGACACATAGTCTGATCCACTCACGGGTTAAGGTCTTGCGGCAGCGCAATGTCCACAGGATTTCGGCAGGCGGGAACGCTCAGGCCCCTCGCGTGAGAGCGGTTGCCAGGGTTTCCAGGTCGGTCAAACTTAGGCGTTCTGCCCGGAGGGTCAAGTCCACGTGTGACATCTCTGCCCGCCGGCATGCATCCTCACCGTACGCTCGCGCGATACCCGTTCGAATCATCTTCCGTCGATGCTGGAATACCGCCCGCGCCAGATCCCAGACCGGCGTCAGTGCATCCACGGGATCCGCGCCGGCACGCCGGCTCAACGCCACGGCCCGCGACCAGACCTTGGGAGCGGGCACGAAGGCGCCGGGGCTGATCCTGAACAGCGGCTTCACTTGGTACACGGACTGAAGGATCACACTGAGGAGCCCGCGGGATGGGTGTCCCGCCGGAGCGCCCATCCGCTCCACCACTTCATCCTGCAGGATCAGCGCGGCGAACGCAACCTCATCCGCCCAATCGGCCAGCCACCGCAGGATTGCCCCGGAGAGGTGATACGGCAGCGCGCCGACTATTCGCACCGGCGGAGCGCTCAAGTCCCGCGGTCGGAAATCGAGAATGGAACCAACCACAACCCGGACGGAAGGGCCCAAATCGGCCACGCCCGGGGCGAGACGCGAATCAACCTCCACCGCCACGACGCGATGCCCTGCGGCGATCAGCGCCCTCGTGATGGCGCCCGCACCGGGACCGATCTCTACCAACGGGGCACGAGGTTCCGCGGGAATCACCGACGCGAAACGGTCAATGATACCTCTCTCGTGCAGGAAAACCTGGCTGTGCGGCCTGCGAGCCACAGGCGCGACTACTCTTCCCGGGCTTCGTCCCACTCGTCCAGCGACAGGCTGCACTCTTCGCCATCGGGACCGGCGAGGACGACGCGGCCTTCCGCTTGGTCTACGCTGACGACGGACATCTCCACGCCTGACCGGATGACGCACTGACCTGCAGAGGGTGAGTGGTGGGAACTCGCGTACAGCTCGTGTTCGAAGGCGAGGCAACATTTCAGGCGTCCGCACACCCCCGAGATCTTGGACGGGCTGAGAGAAAGGCTCTGCTCCCGTGCCATGCGCAGAGTGACCGGCTGAAACTCCTGAAGAAACGTGGTGCAGCACAATGGGAGCCCACACGACCCGCATCCGCCCGTCCGCTTGGCATGGTCGCGTACGCCGATCTGTCGGAGTTCGATCCGGGTCTT
The DNA here is from genome assembly GCA_025453925.1 of Candidatus Eiseniibacteriota bacterium. Lineage (GTDB taxonomy): Bacteria > JAFGKV01 > JAFGKV01 > JAFGKV01 > JAFGKV01 > JAFGKV01. The sequence continues at coordinate 13,098 of JALOPK010000007.1, forward strand.
GAATGTATCGGCCAGGTCCCGCACCAGGGCGCGGAAGTCGACTCGCGTGTCCGCGGTGAAAAAGAACGTGACCCGATTGCCGTCAAACTGGCTTTCGACATCGACCAGTTTCATGGGCAGGTTGCGGGCGCGAATCCGGGCCTGGCAGATGCCGAAGAAGCTTTCTTCGCGGGCTCTCACGCTGCTCAGCAGCTCAACATCGTCCGGGGTGGCAAGTCGCAAGATGGTCCGAACAGCGCCCCGGCGCCCCGCTCTTCTCAGCACGTCGGTCCGCATGACCCGGCCGAGGTCTTCGCCCTTGTCGGCCGACACCACCACGAACATGCCGGGGGCGACCGAGAACTCCAGGGGGTTCATATAGTACGAAGCACGACCCCGCTTGAAGGTCACTTCGGAAAGCCGAAGATGACCGGAAGTCTCCTCTCGCGGTGCGGAGTTGTGGTCGCTCACCGATAACCTCCGGTGCGTCGATTGCTGAGCAGTAGCCGCTCGAGGCGATGGCAGACGAGCCGCGGATCGAGGTTGAGCCGCGCGGCCTGCCGCAGGGACTCTACCTCCGAAATGAGTAGCATAAGGTGCGCGGGATCGCATCCCTCCGCAACGTCGGCGATCTCGGCCAAGGCGTCTCGATTGGTCAGAAGGCCCTCATTCCCGGTGGTGCGCCAGACGAGGATGTCCCGGATCCACAGCAGAGCGGAATCCATGAGCCGGTCCAGGTCCTCGCGCTCGAGTCGCGAACCCATCTGTTCGAAGACCGTTGCGGCCCACGCCCCGGCCTGTCGCTCCGCGTTCCGCAGGAGGGCAAGGGGCAAGTGCCGCAGGGTGTGATCCTCCTGAAGCAGGCCGGCCGCGCGGGCCAGCGATCCTCCCGAGAGGCGGAACAGCGACTCAGCCTTCTCCGGCTCCGCGGCGGTCAGGGCACGAAACACGGTGATCCAGTCGGGTTTGCTGAGGGCGGTGAACCGGACCTGGTAGGCCCGGGAGCGCACGGTGGGCAGCATTCGTTCCAGGCTGGTGGTGAGAAGGATGATGTGGACATTCCGGGGAGCTTCCTCCAGTAGCTTGAGGAAAGCATTCTGTGCCTCCTCTCGCAACCGGTCGGCGCCGCGGACGATGAACACCTTGGCCTTGCCCCCGAACGCCGAACGGGCGGAGGCGCGGATCATCGTGCGCACCGCCTCGATGCTGATGCTGAGATTCGGGTCCGCCACCGGCTCGCCCAGACGGTGCTCGGGGAGCGCACGCTGGGCCACGATCTCTCCAATCTGCTCTGGGTTCTCGTACCAGGGCGCAGGGCAGGGGAACACGTAGTGAAGATCTGGATGCTGATAGCCTGCGACCTGGCGGCACGCCGTGCACGTGCCGCAGCCGCGTCCGTGATCACACAGCCACCACGTCGCCAGGGCCAGCGCGGTGCTCTCCTTGCCAACGTAGGGAGGTCCGTGGAAGATGAGCGTCTGCGAGAGCCGGTCTGCGGCGGCTGCCCGACTCAGATAGGCGACCGCCCAAGGCTGGCCGACGATAGAATCGAACATCGAGGTCCGCCTCTACTCTCCGGGGTGGGGGGGCGCCACCGCGTTGTTGGATCGCAAGGCGCGGTGGATCGCCGCAACGGGACCCAGAGCACCCATGAATCCCGCCACCACCAGCAACTCCAACCCGTAGCCGCTCGCAATCTGGAGGGCTTCATGGGTTCCAGTGGATTCGCCGGTCCCGGCCAGTCCGATGGCACCCCACGCCGCCAGCGCACCGAAGATGCCCCCGATGGCGCCCACGACTCCTGCCGGGGCAGCTGCCGCGATCCGCGACGCACCGAGTCTCCGGTAGAGCGCGGCTTCTCCAAGGTAGAACCGAACCAGCCGGATGCCGGGAATCCGGATGGCGGCCAGTGCCAAGATTGCCGCTGCTCCCCCGATGGCAAGGGTCAGATGCCCGAATGCGGTCGTCAGATCCGAGAGACGCGCGGGAAAATCCGGATCGTACATCACCGCGTCCACCTGGGGGAACTCCCGTATGCTCGCCGCCAGCTCCAGCAGGTTCCCAGGGTCCATGGTCCGGGTATGCACGTAGAGGGAAGGCCGTTGCCCCCCGCGGGTGTGCTGCGAGTCCGCAGGGTCAGACCGCGGTACGGCATGAACCATGAAACGTGCATCTCGTACCCCGGGAAGCTGCTCAATGGCCTGGTCCAGGGCGGCAAGCCCGGATGCATCGGGCGTGACCAGCACGTGGATGCCAGCGGAGTCCCGCAGGCTCTCCAGCGCCGTGTGCGCGGCATGAAACATCGCGCCGCCGCTCAGGAAAAGGATCCCGAACGCCGCAAACCATCCCGTGATGTCAAGCAGCAACGCCGGGTGGCTGCGCAGCAGTGCCATCGCGGTGCGACCTGCCCCCGCGACCTGCCCGGGCCTCATCCTGACCCCCGGCTCCTGAGGAGAGCCTCAACCAGCGCGCTGCATCGCCCCTCAGGAGGGGGCGAAACGACCTGGTGAGGGCCGAGGATCCCCAAACGGAGCGGCCACACGCGTGCTCCTCGCGGGGCATAGTCCGCCGCTCGGCCGGCGATCAGCACCGTGCTCCCGCGCGCCGCGGAGTCGGCAAGCAGTGTCATGACGCGAGTGCCGACATCCGGAGGCAGCGCCCTCAGAGGTTCGTCTGCCAGGATGATGGCCGGCCTGGGCGCCAAAGCCCGCGCCACGGCGACGAGCTGTCGCTCTCCTGACGACAGTTCATCGGGATACGCATCCGCCAGGATAAGCGCGTCCAGGGTGTCCAGCGCACGGAGAGCAGCCCGAACAGCGCGTGCCCAGGGTGCGCCTTTCATCTCCATGGGGGCGATCACATTGTCCAGAACCGTACGACCTCTGGCCAAGGGAATGTCCTCGGAGACGAACCCCGTCATACGACGCAGTCGCTGAAGACCCCGCGCGCCCATGTCCCTGGTATCCACGCCATTGACCACCACGTGTCCGTCATCGGGAAGCAACTCGCCGGCGCAGAGTCTCAGGATGAGGGATTTCCCGGCTCCCATCGGACCGACCAGAAAGCCGACCGAATCGTCCGGCAGGTGCAGGGAGACGCCCTGGATGACCCGTCCGCGGCGACGGGAGGAAACCGAGACCTGGCTCAGGCGAATCACGTCCCACGCCTTCTGGCAAGAGCGACTGCCCACCGCATGGCGGCAAGGACGCTCCGTTCAGAGGCCCGCCCGGTGCCGGCCAGGGAAAACGCCGTGCCGTGCCCCGGGCTCGTCCGAACGATGGGGAGGCCAAGAGTCACGTTCACGGCATCAGCCAGACCCAGGAGCTTCACCGGAAGCGCTCCCTGATCGTGGTACATGGCAACCACCGCATCCGCATCCGATCCCCACCGCAGAAACGCCTCCTCGGCGGAGACCGGCCCGCTGATGTCGCACCCCCTTCCCGCGGCCTCGAGGACGGCGGGTCCGATGCAGAGCAGTTCCTCCTCGCCCAGAAGCCCGCCATCCCCCGCGTGGGGATTCACCCCGCACACCAGAAGACGGGGACGCCTGCCCAGGAGCATAGTCAACTCCCGATCGGCCAGCGCGAACAGGCGGACCAGATCCGCGGCATGCAGTGCCGACGAGACCTGTCGAAGCGGGAGATGCCGCGTCGCAAGAATCACCCGGCGTCGGCCGTGGGCCAGCATCATGGCCCATTCACGGGCCTGTGTCAGGACGGCCAGATACTCCGTCTGGCCGGGGAAGGCCCGACCCGCCATGTTCATGCTCTGTTTGCTCACCGGACCGGTGACGACCGCGTCAACCCGGCCCTCCCGTGCATCACGCACGGCCGACTCCAGCGATTCCATGGCGATCCTGCCTCCCCACGCCGAGGGGCCTCTCGCGTGCGGCGGACTGCCGGGGGGTTCGGAGAGCGTTGCACGCTCCCACGGCCCGGCTGACGGGAGCCCCTGCCACACCGACTCGGGACCGTACAGCACTAGGCGCACGCCTTTGAGGCCGAACACCTGGGCGGCGCGGCCGACCACCTCGGGACCTATGCCCAGGGGGTCACCCGGTGTGAGCGCCAGCGTGCATCGCTTCCCAGACAATGGCCAGACCCTTGAAACAGAGGTCGAGATCGACATGGTGATCTCGGGACAAGCAGGGTGATATCCGGGGTGAAAACCCGCCGGTGAGCACGAGGGTGCGCCACCGGTATCCGCGCGCCTCCAGCAGGTTGAGGAGGCCGCCGATCATGGCGATGCATCCCCAGTGCGACCCGACTGCGATGGCGGATGTCGTCGCGCGGGCCAAGGCAAGCTCGTGGTCGCCCGGGCCGACCAGCGGCAGGCGGGCCGTCCCTTCGGCGAGGGATCGCGCCATCAAGGTGGCTCCGGGCAGGATCAGGCCGCCGACGTACTCGCCGTCTTCGGCCACAAGATCGACGGTGACCGCGGTCCCCGCGTCGACACACAAGGCGGGCAACCGGGAGAACTTTGCCAGGGCAATGATATCCGCCACCCTGTCGGCCCCCATGGACGGGTAGAGACCCCTGATGCGGACGGTCGACTCCGCCGAAGCGGGGACAACCTCGTGGAGGGGGAGGCCCACTCGGGCCGCCTGGTCGCGAAGACGCGCGGCCACGGCGGGGACAACCGCCGCCATCACGGCGCCGTCAAACTCGCCGCCGAGCACGGCGTGCGGGTCAAGCGAGTCATCGACCGGCCAGAAGACGGCGGGTTGCAGCCCGGTGGCGCGGCTCCAGCCCCGTGTCTTGACGACGGAGTTGCCCACGTCGACGAGGAGCGCCCGAGAGCCCGGCGTCATGACCTCGACCATGCTATTCCATGAGCTCGACATGCCCCGAGACGAACATCCGCCTCGTGCCGTCAACAAGCCGGAGGATCAGCGCGCCGTCATCGCCCACACCCTCGACGGTACCGGTGAGGAGTTCACTGTCGGCGCCCACCCGGACCATCATCCCCACCGTGCCTGACTCGGCGTTCCATTCCCCCGGAGTGGAGGTCAGCCCTTCGGGCTCTTCCTTGGCCCAGGCCTCCAGCAGGTCCCGGGCCAAGGATGCGAGAAGCTCCGCCCGGTTGGCCGATCTCTTGAGTATCATGTCCACCGACGCGGACTTGGCACGAATTCCCTGAGGAAAGCGCTCTTCCGACTGGTGCACATTGATGCCGATGCCGGCAACATACGACTCACCATCGGGGTGCGGCACACGATCCACCAGCACACCGCAGGCCTTCTTCCTTCGCCACATGACATCATTTGCCCACTTCAGCACGACCGCTTCGGCTCCTGCGCGGCGGAGCACGCGGAGCACGCAGAGCCCCGCAAGCAAGGACACGAGCCCGGGGTGGGGCAATGGTGAACCGGGACGCAGCACCACGGAGCACCAGATGCCTTCGCCGGCGGGAGAGAACCACGGGCTTCCATGTCGGCCGCGACCATGCAATTGGGCCTCGGCGAGGACAATGGTGCCGTGGGGAGCTCCGGCCTTCGCCAGCAGCCCCGCAACTGTGCTGGTCGAGCCAACGACAGGCGAACAGACCGTGGGGACGCCCAGACCACGGAGTAACTCGTGGGAACAGGGCGTGTCCTCCGGCGGCACCAGCCTCACCCCTGAGGGGGCAAGCCGCACATCGAATCCCATCTCCTGCAGACAGGAGAGCGCCGCGACGGTCCGGTCGTGCCCCCGTGCGTCGGCGCCGAGATGTTCCCAGCTCATTACCTGCCCGCACTGCCCCCACAAGCGCATCCCGAGGGCGAGAACAAGCTGATCGTCGTCCCTCACAGCTCCACCTCCAGGGCGATATCGATCCAGGTCGCTCCGTGGGTGAGCGCACCGATGCTCACCGCGTCCACGCCGGTGAGTGCCACGGCCCGCACGGTATCGAGCCGCACGCCGCCGGAGGCCTCCAGGCGAGGTCGCGGCGGCGCGCACACATCCCGTTCCCGGACACACTCCCGCAGTCCGGCGAGATCCATGTTGTCGAGTAGCACCCACTCGGGTGATTCCGTGCACGCATCGCGGAACTCGGCCAGCGTACGCACCTCAATCTCGATGGGCACAGACGGCCAGGTCCGACGCGCGACTCGCACCGCCTGGGACGGCGACCCCGCAACGGCCAGATGATTGTCCTTGATGAGCACGCGGTCGTAGAGGCCCATTCGATGATTCTTCCCTCCGCCCACTCGGACGGCATACCGTTCGAGGCACCGCAACCCGGGGGTCGTCTTCCTGGTATCGAGGAGCACGACGTCGGTGCCGGCCACTTCATCCGCGAATCGCCGGGTGTGCGTCGCCACGCCGCTCAGCCGCTGGAGGAAGTTCAAGGCCACCCGTTCGCCGGTGAGCATCACATGGGCGGGGCCGGATCCGCTTCCCAGCACGTCGCCCCGGCGGAACCGGGCGCCCTCGGCCGCGGACCAGTCCCATCGGATGGGCGTCCCCAGCAGGCGGTAAACCATGTCGACCATCGGAGCGCCCGCCATCACACCGTCATCGCGGGCGATGAAGCTCCCCCGGGCACGCCGCTCAACCGGCACCAGCGCCGCGGTCGTGAGGTCACCGGCAGTCCCGAGGTCCTCGATCAAAGCCTGGGCGACGACCCGCGCCGCCTCGACAGGATCGGGGTGCTTATCCGCGCTCATTCCTGTGCCGCTCCGTGCGACGGACGAACCACACCGCCGCCCATGCCACGGGAATCGCGGCGATCACGTCGGAGACATAGTGTTCTCCCAGGTAGACGGTGCCGACGAAAAGCCACGCAGACATGAAGGCGAAGACCCAGCGAAGGGGCGAACCGATGGACCGCAGGTACAGGTAGGACAGGAAAGGGAATGCGCAGTGGAGGCTCGGCATCGCCGCGTAGGGATTGGCCCGGAACCATGAGCCGGCGGTCTCCCAGGCCTGCGACGCCCATGGCGGGGTGACCGCCGACACTTCGGGCAGGGCGAGGCGTGGCGGAACGACCGGAAACAAGAGGTAGATGGCGAACCCCAGGTAGCCGCAGGCCAGGAAGCTTGATGCATAAGAGTCGGCGCGATCCAGGTCTCCCTTTCGGAGGAAAAGCAGGAGGGGAACGAGGACATTGGCGATGTGCAGGCTGTATCCCACGCAAAACGCAACGTTCAGGAATGTCGTCCGCCACTCCTGGATGGCAATAACGGGGTTCGGACCCGGAAAGAGCACGGCTTCGAACGCGGGTATCTCGTGCCAGTGGGCGCGGGCGGTGATGTCGTCCAGTAAGGGGAGGAATGCCGCGTAGTAGACTGCGAAGTAGGTCGCAGCGGACAGGATCACCCGCTGGCGTCGGGACCGGAGCGCCCACGGGGCAAAGAGCAGCGCGGGCAAGGCAAGATCCAACACACCGGTCGGTCCGCCGCCACGGAACCGGAACGCAACGTGGAGCAGCCAGAATAGCATCGCGATCGGGGCATAGGAGGGACCCACGCCGATGCGGACTATCCAGGGGCGAGCACTGGCGAGCGACACAATGGGCTGATCCTTCATGTGATCGTGTCTCGTTACGCCTTCCCGCGCTCCGTGCGACGCCGTGGATCGGAAATCGCGTCCCACTGATCATCAAGCAGCCGCCGCACCACCGCCTGAGGGCTCACGCCATCGGCTTCCGCACGGAACGTGAGGACCAGCCGGTGCGCCAGGACCGCCACCGCGAGGGCATGGACATCTCCGAGATCGGGAGTGGGCCGGCCGGACAGCAGGGCCCGAACCTTGGCGCCCAGCACCGCGAACTGGCCTGCCCGCACTCCGGCTCCCCATCGCACCCATTCCTTCACATACGGGGGCGCACCGGGCTCGGCGGGACGGGTGAGCCTTCCCAGTCGCACGGCCGCCTCCGCCACATGGCGGGCCACCGGAACCCGGCGGACCAGCGCCTGAAGGGCCAAGACGTCCTCCCGGCTGATCACGCAGTCCACCTGCGGCACCATGTCTGTGGTCGTCCGTTCTACAATAGACACCTCATGTTCGAACCCGGGATACGAGATGTCAACCTGGAACATGAATCGATCGAGCTGCGCCTCCGGCAGCGGGTAGGTCCCCTCCTGCTCGATGGGATTCTGAGTCGCCAGGACCAGAAACGGCCGCTGGAGCCGGTGGGTGGTCCCACCAGAGGTAACCTCGCGCTCCTGCATGGCCTGCAGAAGCGCGGCCTGGGTTCTGGGGGGAGTGCGGTTCACCTCGTCGGCCAGAACCACATTGGCGAACAGAGGCCCTGGTACGAAACGGAAAGACCGCATTCCGGTGTCGCGACTCTGCTCCAGCACTTCGGTTCCCGTGATGTCAGACGGCATCAGGTCCGGGGTGAACTGGATCCTCCCGAAGGACATGTCCATGGCGCGGGCAAGAGTGCTGACGGTCAGGGTCTTGGCAAGCCCGGGCACGCCGACGATCAGCGAGTGGCCGTCGGCCAGAAGCGAGATGAGCAGGTGCTGGATCGCGTCCTCCTGACCCACGATCACTCTGGCGATCTGCGCCCTGATGGCCTCATACGCATCGGCACACCGACGGGGGCCGTCGCGATCAGGGAAATGGTCCAATGCGAACCTCCGGAGTCGGTGGTGGATGCCGAGGATCGGCCGGATCCTCGGCGACAGGAGCACCTCTGGTGATACGAAGCGCCAGCCAGGCCTCTCCTAGAAGGAGGCCCAGCGCAAACACCAACAGCATGGTCGCCGCGTCGAGCCCGCCGGACAGGTTCCACGGCGAAACGAAGGGGTCAACCCATCGGCTCACCGACGCGGGTTTCACCGGAGCGGCGACAGCCCGCTCCGAAGGCGGGACGACCGGCTCGAAAAGGGCGATGGGGATACCCGAGCGCCACAGGATGTGAAGGCCGGGTGCAACGAACGGCCCGAGGCGCACGCGTGCAACACCCGCGTGAATCTCTTCAGGGATAACCGGCCAGGTCGACCCGTCGGGGAACTGAAGAGTCGCCGCATCGCCGCCGGCCCAGGGGATATCCCGGGAGAAGGCCACGCCGAAGGGAACCTCCTGAGGTGTCAACGAGCCCGAGGCATAGTCAACCGCAAGCTGGACAAGGGGCACGAAGGAGGCCTTGCTCGCCCAGTCGGACCATGGCGGTACGACCCCCGTCATGAGCGCCAGCACCCGTCCGTGCGCCGCGGAAGGAGATTCGACCAGGAGGGCGGCATCGCCCAGACTGATGACTGCCTTCTCCCGGCCGCGCCAGGTCCACAGTCTGCGGACCCCCGGGAGCGAGAGACCGTGCGGGGGAAGATGCCTGAACGGCGCCAGCACGGGGTGATCGTACTGCATGACCGGGGACTCGGCCGGCGCGATGCTGATGGTCGCGGGCACCTCTCCCATTGCGCGGCGGAACAGCGTTTCGCCCTGGTCCGACAGACGTTCTCCATCTGCGATGAGGAGGAGACCTGCCCCGTTGCCCCAGAGGTCCATGACCCGGTCGCCGTGCTCCCCTGGGTCGACGGCGCCGCTCACCACCACCACGTCCGCCGCCCGCGGGCCGGCATCCTCGCCCTCGACGACACGGACGTTGAATCCCCACCGGCCGTCACGATCGGGATCCAGCGCGGCGGTGATACGATCCCGGGCTTCTCCCAGAGCGCCAAGCACCAGCACGCGGCAGGGATCTCGAGCCCATCGGCCGACCTCGGCGCGGTCATCCATGACGAGGCCATGACGATCATCCACCACCACGGAAGCGGTGAGCAGGGGCGTCGGCGGACGTTGCATCCGAAAGGAGAATCGAGCCTCATCCGCAGAGAGGGGAATGACGAGCGATTGCTCGCCCTGGGGCTGCAGCAGGGTGACCCGGCATGAATCGTCGGTCACTCCCGACCGCTCGACGACGCCGTCGATTCCCACGATCCCTTCGCCGCGCACCGACCCGGCGAGGGAGAGATGCGCGATTGACAGATTCCCAACGGCGCCGGCGATTTTCGCACCCCAGAGGTCGACACGGTCAGGCACTTCCAGGGAGTCCTCCCACCCGCCGGGCTGGAAGTCGCTGACCAGCACGAGGAGTACGCGGCCCCCCATCCGCTGCGCCAGGGCGGCCGCGTCAGAGAGCACGCGCCGCATGTTCAGCGCGGTGCCGTGCGGTTCGAACCCTCGAACGGCCTGTTCCTGTTCGGCCCGGGAAGCAACCTGACGGAGTGCCAAGCCCTGCGCCGCGAGACCGATGGCCACCGATCCTGGCGCACCGCCTGCCAGAGCAATGGCCGCCGCCTGCGCCTGCCGCCACACGCTCCCCCTGCCGGCCCCCATGCTTGCCGATCCATCCAGAGCGATCACCGTGGCAGCCGGGTGAGGCGGGCCGCATTCCGGCCGCGCCAGGGCGAGCGCCGTGACTGCAACCATCGCGACTCGCAGCGCCAGCAACCGGCGTTGGGTGATTCGTGCCCAGCGGATCGCGCTGTGCTCGATAGCGGTCAGGAACACAAGGCTGGAGAACGGCCTGCTTCGGATCCGGCGCCGCGAAAGAAAGTGGAGCACGAGGGGGACCAGGGCTCCCGAAAGCCCCGTCAGGTACCAGGGATCCAGGAAGTTCATCGGAGACGGTCGCGGGAGGCGAGGAGCGCCGTAAGCGCGCCGGTGAGGCTGGTGGCGGTGTCGAGATCCAGGAGCTGTGCCCTGAATCGCTCGGTCTCGCGGTTCAACGACCGCCAGGAGCTGTCCACTGCGGCGGCATATGCCCCGCTCACCGCAGACGGCAGCGTGGTGACTTCCTCGCCCGTCTCCATGTCGCGCAACGACACAGGGCCGAGGAAGGCGAGCCGGCGTTCCGTGGCATCGAGCACGCGGAACACGATCAGCTCGTGATTGCCCGAGGCGAGGCTCCGCAACGCACGCACTTGCGTCTCCAGCGGCACCATCAAATCGGAGATCAGCACCACGAGACCGCGGCGGGGCAGTCTGCCGGCCATGGCGGAGAACACGTCCAGAGGCCTTGTCAGGCCATGGGGCTCATGGCGGATCAGCTCAACGAGCAGGCGGTCGAGGTGCCCCGTCGCCGCGCGGGGTCTGATCCAGGAACGAACCGTCTCATCGAAGAGGCACAGCCCGACTGCGTCCCGCTGCCTGAGCAGGAGCAACGCCAGGCTGGCGGCCAGGGAACGGGCATACTCCATTTTGGTCACCGAGCCGCTCCCTTGGTACGCCATGGAGGCGCTGCAGTCGACCAGAAGGTGGGCCCGGAGGTTCGTTTCGTCAGCGTACCTCTTCACGTACAGCTTGTCGGTCCGGCCGTACACTCTCCAATCCACCAGACGGGGAGGATCGGTGGGCTGGTGCACGCGATGATCCATGAATTCGGTGCTGAATCCGTGATATGGGCTTCGATGAAATCCGGCGAGGAACCCCTCGACCACCAGCCTCGCACGGAGCTTGAGGCTTCGGATGCGCAGCATCGCATCCGAATCGAGGAGGGAGTCCGCTGGAATCTCGGCATGGGGCATGGCGGATGCCTACAGGGGGCGCCACTCACCGGCCGTATGCCGGCCCGTCACGGGGATGCCGAGGAGGGAGGTCAAAGCGGGTCGAAGGCCGGAGATGGAACGGTGGGGACAGTCTATGGTGACCAGGTCGGTTCTTCCTTGTCGCCCCGTCCGAGCGGGAGCACGTGCTCGAAACGACCCATGAGATCGGTGAGTACCAGCTCCTTCTGGTTCCCCCGGGTGCTGACGAACATCAGGTGTCTGCCATCCGGCGCCCAGGCGGGGTCTTCGTTGCTGGTGCCCTTGAACGTGATGCGACGGCGGTGTCGACCCAGCGGATCCATGACCCACACGTCGAAGAAACCCGCTTCCCGGGCCACGTATGCGATCCGGTCCCCCTTGGGAGACCAGGCAGCCGACTCGTTGTACTCTCCCGTGAAGGTCAAGCGCCGCAGCTCGGTTCCGTCGAGGTCGGTGACGTAGATCTGCGGACTGCCCGCCCGGTCCGATGTGAACGCGATCTCTCTGCCGCCGGGAGACCATGATGGAGAACAGTCGATGCCCGGATGCCGCGTCACGCGGCGGAGGCCGCTGCCGTCCCGGTTCATAATGTAGATCTCTGAGTTGCCATCCTTGGTGAGCGTGAGGGCCACCTTCTTGCCATCGCGAGTCCACGAGGCGCCCGCGACAAGACCCGGGAAGTTGGTCATTCGTCGAGCCCGGCCCTCAGCCAGCGACCACAGGAACAGGTCGGGGCTGCCCTCCGCCAGCATCGAGAAAGCGATGGCGTCGTGCTCGGGAGACCAGGCCGGGCCGAACTTCAGCGTGCCTGTGTTAGTGAGCTCCCTGAGATTGTGGCCGTCATAATCGGCGATGCACAACTCCGAGCGGTTCCCCTGCTGATGGATAAAGGCAACCTGTGTTGAGGCGATGCCGCGCTCCCCGGTGAGCAGCTTGACTACCTCGTCGGAGACCTGGTGCGCCGCCTGGCGCGCATCGAGCGCTTCCATCGTCCGCCGACCCACCAGCCTGCCGCTGGCGAGATCGGAGAGGAAGGCATTGAACCTGACACCCTTGCCGTCACGTTCGACCTTGCCTTCCAGCAACGCGTCAGCCCCGATGGCCGCCCATTTCGCCCGCACCTGGCCGCTGTCGCCCCAGTCGCGCACCAGCTCAAGTCCATCCAACACCCTGAAGTAGCCTGACAGCTCAAGGTCCTGCCGGACGATGTCGAACACTGGCCGGCCCTGCCCCAATTGCTCTTGACCCTGGAACTCCCCAAGGATGATGTCCATGCGGCGGAAGCCCGTCTCTCTGATGGACATCTCGACTTCACGCTGCCCCCACACCGGCCGGGCCAAGAGAAACAGCACGCACAGCGCCAGCCAGCCTCGCCGGTACCGGCGTGAGATGCTACGGAATGAACTCAAAAGAGAAATGCACGCCAAGTTCGGCATCCGGGAACTCCTCCGGGAGCGGGGGCAAGGGGGCAGAGGCATAGATGGCCCGCAGCGCTGATTGGTCGAAGAATGAAACGCCTGAGGTCTCCTCGACGACCACCCTATTGACCTGCCCGTCTCGCAGTATCACGAAGTGGAGTCTCGTCCGCACCGTCCCTCGTCCGGCATGGGATCCGGGGGGAAGCCAGTTGGATGAGATCTTGTTGCGAACGATGGTCAGGTAGTAGTTGAAGGGAAACTCGGTATCCAGTTCGACCGTGCTCTTCTTACCGTCCCTGACCTCGCTCTCCGTGGTCTGAACGGGTTGGGCCTGCGCCTGTTCGACCTTGTCGGGACGCCATTCGGGTGCCGGGGCGGCGGCCTTTGGCGACGGCGCATCCCTCGTCCGGTCGGTCGCCGCCCTTGGCTCGATCTCCACCAGATCAACCGCCACGAACTCCGAGAGCGATGGGGTGGCGCGGGCAGGCGTGACCAGGCGAACGCCCACGATGATGAGCAGAAGGTGGGCCAGGAAGGAAATCAGGACAAACACCCCCAGTGGGAGCGCCTCCCATCCGGATCGGCGGCCGGATCTGATCCGTGCGACCAGACCGTTCAGCATGTCAGGCTACCCCCTGTCTGTCACGAGCCCGACATTGTAGATCCCCGCCGTCTTCACGTGAGCGATCACGTCGAGCACCCTTCCGTAGGCAAGGTTCTGATCCGCCCGGATGAACACGGGCCGCTCTCTCCCCGCCTGGCGAATGCGGGTGAGGGCGTCCTCAATCTTGCCGGGCTGGATCTCCAGATCGCCCACGAAGATCTTGCCGTCTGACGTCATGGAGATCACGATGCCGCTCTCGACGTCGACCTCCCTTGCCTGGGCCTTCGGAAGCTGCACCTCGATGCCGCTCTGCATCGCCGGGGCCGCGATCATGTACATGATGAGAATCAGGAAGACAAGGTCGACCATCGTGGTCGTGTTCATGTCCGCGAGGACATTGTACCGAAACCTGCTCATGCCTTCGAGCCCTTCGCCAGGGTGTCGATGAACTCTGAAGCGAAGTTGTTGAGCTCGACATCGAAGCCCTTGACCTGGTTGATGAGATAGTTGTAGGCCGCCAGCGCCGGGATCGCGGTGAGGAGGCCCGCAACCGTGGTCACGAGAGCCAGAGCGATGCCGGGCCCGATCACGAGAATGTCGGTGGTGCGGGCGTATCCCATCATCATGAAGGACTTCTGTATGCCCCATACGGTGCCGAAGAATCCCAGAGACGGTCCGGCGGTGCCGGTGGTGGCCAGGAAGAAGAGGTTGCGCTCCAGGTTGGCGATCTCAACGCCGATCCTCCGGTCCAGGGCGCTACGGACGCGATGGAGCTGCTCCTCGGAGATCGTGGTGCTCTGGATCTCCTTCTGCACCAGGTACGGTATCTCGGAACACCCCTCCTCGAACACGCGGGAGATCGCCCCGCCGACGGAGTGACTCTGGTACACCAGGAGATGAGACAGCCGGGAGTACGAACGGAAGGCCTTCACGAAGCTATCGACATTCTTCTGGTTCTGTCGAAAGGTCGCCCAGCGTTCGATGATCACGGCCCACGAAATGATGGACAGAATGAACAGGATGAGGAGGATGGCCCTTCCGACTGCGTCGCAGTCCGCCACCATGCGCACCATGCCTTCCATCATGGAAACCGGCATCTATGCGTGCTCCTGCGCCACGGGGATTGGGGGGGTATGGATGAGGACGCCGCCTCGCCCGGCTACTGGAAATCCGCCAGTCGCTCGCGTGCCGCCAGAGCCTCGGTCGTACCGGGGAAGGTCTCGATAAGGCGTCTGAGCATCGCGGCGGCCTGGTCGGACCTGCCCGTGTTGGCGAGGCAGTTGCCCGCGCGCAACATCGCCAGCGGACGCTTGGTGCTGTCGGGGTAGAGGTCGATCACTCGCTGGTACTCGGCGCGCGCCTCCTCGAACTGATCACGGACATAGAACGACTCGCCGATCAGAAACTGTGCATCCGCCGCGAGGGGACTGCCGGGGTACTGCTCGACAAATGAGCGGAAGCCCATGGCGGCCAAGTCGGCCCGTCCCGCGTCGAGGTCGATTCGGGCGCGATTGAACACGTCAGAGGTGGAGGCGTCGATCCGCGGGCCCGCGCTTTCAGGGGCCGCCTCGCTCTCGAGTTTCTGAATCCGGCTTGTCAGCTCATCCAGCATGACGGCAACGTCACGCTGCCGCTGTTCCAGATCCTGGGTCATGGCCTGCACGCGGGCACTCATGTCGTCGACGCTGGCCAAAGCGAGCCGCACATCCGCGCTCTGCTGCTTGATCTCGCCGTCTCGATCCGC
>JALOPK010000475.1 GCA_025453925.1 Candidatus Eiseniibacteriota bacterium
ACCAGGATCTCGACACCCTCACTGATCCGACGGATCAGTCATCGGTTTTCGTGAGCAGCTTCTGCCCCACCAATGCCCTGGATGATGGCGCCTGGTCATCCGCGGAACTAACCGGAGGGGAGCTGCGTGTGCTCAAGGAGGAGCTGCCCACGGAACTCGGCCCGGGGACCGCCGGCTGCTCCGGGCTTGAATCGGTGACCTATGAGTACAGCACGGCGGTGGTCAATCGTCCATGGTTTGCACCCGAGGCGTTCGAAGCCCGGTTCTGGCGGTTCACTGACCCGACGGTCATGCTTTCCGACGGGCGCGCACCGGCATCGGGCATCTGCCCCGCCTACGCCACTGCTGTGGTTTTCGTTCGTAACGTCAGAATGCGACGAAGGTCGGGGTCCGGAACGCCTCTTCCCCGTCCCTATTTCATCGGCCCGGTACGTGCCCCGGGCGGCGTCAAGGCGTTCCTGCGACAGCCGCACACGCCGGGTATGGAGGCCCCCAACCCAATGGGTGCAAGGCAGGCACTCCTGAAGCGGGCGGCGGCCCGCGCTCCGGGGAACCCGCTCCTGGGACGACACGCTGCGGGAGCCCGCGTCGGGGTCACACCTGTGACGAAAGATGGTCCGACGGGAGGAACCGTCCCGGGAGTCCGGAGGATCGACGCCTCTCGATTGCGCCGGCTCCAGGGGAAGGGATTCGCCCGGCGTGCGTTGGTCATGGTGCCGTCCACCTCCGCCCCGGCCGGAGACCACGCACCCGACGCGGAGTCGGAGCCTGATGAAGGCCTCGTTCACATCCTGGCCTTCATCTGCACGCGCCTCCCTCTCTGTCCGAATCCAGAGCCAACCCTGCAGTGGGAGTTGTCGTGAACCGGGGTCCGTGTTCCGGAAGCCCCACGCATCTCCAACTGCTCGATCGCCGTGCGAGTATCCCCCGTGTCTTCGCAGCCGCGTTCCTGTGCGCCTTGCCTGGACCGAGACCGCAGGGGTGTTCGGTGAAGGAGGAAATCCCGTGAGCAATCAGATTCTCGCATTGGACGCTGACTTCCAGTGCCGATACTACCCTGCAGACGTCCTGGGCGCGTCAGAAATCCCCATCGTCATCAGTGCGGCCGTTGGTCCTGAATCGCCTCCCCGGTGCAGGAACCTGCCCGATGACGTGCGCGCGATTCAGGCCGCGCTCAACCGGTTCGCTCCGAACCAGGGCGGGCCTCCGGCTCCGCTCCTCCTCACGGGCATAGTCGATCAACCCACCCGGGCGGCGATCCGCCACTTCCAAGAGAAGTGGGATCTCAAGCCCAAGGGATGGTCTGTTCCCGACGGTATCGTGGATCGCGTGGGGCTTACGATCGACCGCCTCGGACAAGGTCCCGGCCGGGTACGAGACTTGCCGGAGGAATTCCTGCGGAGAATCCCCATGGCGATGGCCGCCATTGCCTCCGCCCGAAGGGTTCTGTTGTCGGCAAGACTGCACCTTGCGCCGGTGGCTTCCGTCTCTCCCATCGATCTCTCCGGGTTCGCCCGCCTTGCATACGGCACCTTCGACCGCCACTTCCATGTGAGCACCATTCGCGACCAGCTCAACCGGCTCGATGCGGTTGACGGCATCTTCCTCTCCATGGAATCAGCGATCGGCCATATCCCCTTGGGAACCGTCATGGCGCTCGAGGAACCGCCTCAGGAGGCGTCCGGCTTCTTCATGGTCCAAGAAGGGAGCCCCGGGGGCTACCATCGCCGCGGGACACCCACTGTGCCGGGCCGCGAGAGAGCCGATCGGATCTACCTCTGCCCCAAAGCGGCTGCTCTTGACGAGACGTCGTTCGCCTATGCCATCGTGCATGAACTTGCCCACTACGTCGGACCCCAAGGCACCGATGGGATTGTGGATGTCGCGTACTTCTACAAAGACCCCAACAGGTACGGAGCGCTGACGGCTGCAGAGGCCTTCCGGAATGCCGACAGCTACTCGCAGTTCGCCTTCGAGGCCAATGGCCTGCGGGACTTCACTCCCCGGTGGTGACGGTCACGACGGACCGGGGTGCTTCCGAACCATGCCGCGATCCCGATGTGCGATGCCCACGGGGCTCTCATGCGATCCCCGTGGGTTCCGTTCATTGCTGAAGCGCGCCTTCGCATGTGAAAGGAGGAGAATGGGAACCGCACGATGAGATAGGCGATGCCCCTTCTGTCACGGCTTGGATCTTACCTTCTCGTTGTCCCTCAAGGGAGGTGGCGTGTGCGAATTGGTCGTTTACTCTCCATGCCTTCGGTTGCTGTTGTCGTGGTCCTCGTGACTGCGTCCTCGGGATATGGGTGGAACATCTCGTACGTGGACTCCAGCGAAGCGTACCAGTCTGGCTATGGCTCACTGGCGCTTGCCTCTGATGGCACGCCGTGGGTCAGCTACCTCCGTGACGCGGGAGGGGGATCCAACTGGCTGATGCTCGCCCATCTGACCGCCACGGGATGGGAGTATGAGGAAGTCCTCTACCGCGTCTGGCCGAACCCCGCGACCGTGCTCATGCTGGACTCCAACGACTATCCGCACATCGTTTTCCACAACATCGACGGGTATCGGCTCGACTACGT
>JALOPK010000120.1 GCA_025453925.1 Candidatus Eiseniibacteriota bacterium
CAGTCTGAAGCCGGTAATCGTGATGACAATCGACCTCGAGAAGTACGACGAGGTCTTCACCGCCCAGTTGCCCGGATTCACTGATGGGCTTCTCGCCGTGCTGCCAAGCCTTCATGAGCATAAATGCAGCAAGGATGTCCCTGGCGGCTTCGTCGAGCGGATGCGCGAGGGCACCCTGCTCACCCATGTCATCGAGCATATCGCCCTCGAGCTTCAGTCCATCGCCTACATGGACGTCGGCTTCGGCAAGACCAGGAGCGCGGGACGCCAGGGAGTCTATGACGTTATCTTCAGCTACTGGGTGGACAAGGCGGGCATCCTGGCCGGAGAAGAGGCCCTCGCGCTGGTGCGTGCAGTGTTGGAGGGTCAAACATACGACATCGAAGGAACTATCAAGCGGCTGCTCGGTATTCTTGACGACAACAGACTGGGCCCCTCCACCTCAGCCTTGGTCGAAGAGGCGGAACGCCGGAGAATTACGGTCCTGCGCCTCGACGACTATCGCCTGATCCAGCTGGGCGAGGGGAAATTCCAGAAACTGGTGAAGGCAACGATCACTTCGGGCACGGGATTCATCGGGGTAGAGACGGCGGGCGACAAGGCACTTACCACGCGCATGCTCCGTGACGCCGGGATTCCTGTGCCGCGGGGCACCAAGTGCTCCCAACTGTGGGCCGCTCGAGAGGATGCCGCCTGGCTGGGGTACCCCGTCGTCGTGAAGCCGTTGGACGGACACCATGGCAAGGGCGTGACCATCGGCATCACGAACGACGAGGAGATGGAGGCGGCCTTTCAGAAGGCCTCCGAGTACTCCAGCCAGATAGTCGTCGAGGAGATGATCAAGGGAGTGGATTTCCGGCTGCTGGTGGTTGCGGGGAAGTTCGTGGCCGCGGTCCGGCGAGACCCCGCGCACGTCGTGGGCGACGGCACACACACACTGGCTGAGCTTGTCGACATCGAGAACGCCAATCCGCGGAGGGGGATCGGCCATGAGAAGGAGATGACCCGGCTGGTGATCTCCAAAACCACCCATCGTTTGATGGCACAAGCTGGATTTACACTGGAGTCGACGATCCCCGACGGCGAGGTGTTCAACCTGGAACTCACGGCCAACCTGAGCACCGGTGGCTCCGCCGAGGACGTCACCGATGACGTGCATCCCACCAATCGATTTCTGGCGGAGAGGGTGGCCAGGATCGTCGGGCTCGATGTCGCCGGCATCGATATTCTCGCCCCGCGAATCGACGTGCCGATAATGGAGACGGGAGGGGCGGTGATCGAGGTGAACGCAGCCCCCGGTCTCAGGGCTCACTTGTCCCCGGCGTACGGGCGGCCTCGGAACGTTGCGGCCCCGATCCTGGATATGCTCTTCCCCCCTGGGACCCAGAGCGACATCCCCATCATTTCGGTCACGGGAACCAACGGGAAAACCACGACGGTGCGGCTCGCCGCGCACCTCATGAAGTCCGCGGGGTACTCTGTGGGAATGACGTGCACCGACGGTATCTACATCGCTGGTCGACTCATGGTCAAAGGTGACATGAGCGGTCCCTACTCCGCAGGAGTAGTTCTTCGCGACCCCACAATCGACTGCGCCGTTTTGGAAACCGCCCGGGGCGGCCTGCTTCGCGATGGTCTCGGATACAAGAATGCCGACGTCGGCGTGGTGCTGAACGTGGGGGAAGATCACTTGGGTCTCGGGCACATTCGAACCGTTGAGGATCTCTCCTATCTCAAGTCGATCGTCGCAGAGGTCGTCAGGCCCGGCGGGTATTCGGTGCTCAATGCTGATGACGCGTTGTGTCTGAGGATGGCCAAGCGCTGCTATGAGCATATCGCGTACTTCACAATGGACCCCGAGAACGAGACCGTGGCCAGGCACATCGATCGCGGCGAGACTGCGGCTGCCTACCAGAACGGCTACGTCACCATTGTCGCAGACAACACGGTCCACCCTATCGCAAAGGCTGCGGACATCCCGGTCACCTTCGGAGGATCCGCGGAATTCAACATCCAGAACGTCCTGGCGGCATCGCTCAGCGCGTTCTGCCTTGGCGTGAAGGTGGACATGATCCGCCAGGGATTGCTTTCATTCTTCCCCTCCATGTCGCAAATGCCCGGCCGGATGAACCTGATTCCCTGCGACGACTTCTGGGTCATGATCGACTATGCCCACAACCCGCCGGCATACCGTGGTCTGGTCAACTATCTCAGGCGAGGCGAGTTCCGCCGCAAGTTGGTCGTCATGAACGCCGTCGGAGACCGTCGGGACGATGATATTCGAGACATCGGAGAGGTCCTCGGAGGGGTCGCCGATGAGGTGTACCTGTATGAGGATGCGCACTACCGGCGGGGCCGATCCCCCGGCGAAATCACGACCTTGCTGACCCGGGGGCTCGAGCACGCCGGGATGCCCGTCGAGCGTATCAACGTACTCCCCGCCGAAGACGCGGCCGTGGCAGAAGCACTGGAGGCCGCCAGGCCCGGGGACATCGTTCTTGTCATGACCGCCCACGGTGAGGTCGCGCTCTCCCTGCTCCGCGCGCGCGGACGCACGCGGGTAAACGCGCCGTCTTCCGCCGAGACTCCCGGGGACGCCACGCCTTGAGTACGCCTCCGGCTCAAAGGTCCTCCACGGAACCCCGCCGCCCGCGGCCCCCGATTTTGCTGTCGCAGATTCTGTCATCCAGCCCCGTGCTCGTCGAGCACATGGCCGAGTACCTCGGGATCAGCCTCACGCGGGGGGACCACTTCAGAGGTCTCATGCTGCACGACAAGCTCTCTCGCTTCCTCGGGCGGAGAGAGTGGCTTCTGTTGCAGGTGCGGCAGCTCTCCGAGCCGGAGCGAGGCCAGTACCGGCAGGCCCTCCATCGGCTCCTTCTGGATTTGTCGCCTCCTCCCCTCGGCGACGCCTTCAGCCACCGCCTTCTGGAACTGGGGTTGGCCTTCAGGAGCGACTCCTTCGACCGGCCTCTCATGCCGCTGGAGTTCGCGTTCCTCTCCGATGCCGCCTGGACGCTTCAGGGAAGCCTGGCCCAGGCGATGGTTTCGTACATGGCGCAGGGCGTGATCCCGCGGCAAAGTGTACGCGAGTCGACATCATATGTGCGCGCGCTGCAGGCTCTGGCGACGGCGTATTATCAGGTCCGACAGTCCTGGGCGTCGCAGATCCCTGCGTTGTCCCTGCGCCAGCTTCTGACCATGGAAACCCTCCAGGGGTCCCCATCCCCGCAGCCGGCGGCACGCCTTGCCTCACTGCTCGGCACAGGCTCCCCCGAAGTCTTCTCTTGGCCGCGTTACATGCGATACCACGGGACGGGCAGCCACAACCCGCTCCAGGAGATCCTCCTCCTGGGGCTCGCCCGCCCAAAGGACCTCGATCCTAGCTCGGCCCTCCGTGAACTGGCCGTCTCCCTGGAAGCGGAGAAGCCGCTTGCCCGTGCACTCCCGCGGTTGTTCAAACGATTCAGCCGCCCCGGACGGTCGGGCAAGGATGCAGCGCTCGTTCGCGTTGCCCCTCCGGGGGATTTTGGCCTTGACCTCCAGAGACTGCTCGTCGCGTCGCTCATGCTCCCGCCCCCGGCGACCAAGGACGACACGCCCAGCATGATTCACGTCGATCGACTCTCTCGGCTCCTGGGGCTGCCGCAGGCCTACCAGCGATTCCTCCTCGCGGTCGCGTGGGACTGCGGATGGCTCCATGTCACCGGGGACGACCCGCCCCTGATCCTCCCGGCCCCTGCTGCCGAGGAACTCATGGTTCAAGGCCCCACGGCCCTGCAGCAGGCCGCTGGCGCCAGGCTCGCGGCCTTGCCGTCATGGGATGAGAGCAGACCATTCCCCTGCCGCCTGGGGAGTCCCGGCCCCATGACCCACCTCATAGGACGACTCCGCGGCTATTTGGTCGAGCTGACAGGCACGCTCCGCACATGGGCGCCCGTGTCCAGTCTGTCGGGCCTCCTGGTCGGACTCCCGGGATTTCGACGTCTGCTGGCGACGGCTCCCGATCTCGCCCCTGTCACGGAGATCCTTGACGCACCCCAACGCGCCCCTTCCCCCCTTCTCACCGGTCTCGCCACGACCATCTGGTGGAGCCGGCAGGCGGAAATGGCGAGAGACCAGGCCAACACTCTCTACATCCGCGCCCTGCACCCGACGCCCGCAACCGCGCCGATACCCGCGGCGACGCTCCCATTGCGAGTCGCGGCCAACGGGGAGTTTTTTCTTCCTCTGACGTTGCCTTTGGAGCGACTGCGCCGCGCATCCGAGTTCGCGGACATATTGGCCGTCGACCAGGCGTGTCGATTCCGGGTGACTCGGTCGTCATTGGTCCGGGCGAAGAACGGGGAATTGACGGCACGGGACATCGGCGGTTTCCTCGCCTGCGATATGCCACAGAACATCGTGCATCTGATCGAGGAGACGTTCCCCCCCCAGACGAAGTAGACCGCGCGCAGGCCGGGAGCCCGCGACCGAGGAGCTGGGCCTTGGGGCTACTTTCCGTTGAGACGGCTGAGCGCCGTATCGGCTCTGGTCAGGCTTTCCGCGAAGGCTTCGCGGGTCGACGCGCGCATCAGCTCGGTTCTCAACCCGTCATCGCGGAACAAACGGGCCAGCCGGCCGAGAATCTGCAGGTGGTTCTTCCGATCATCGGTGCCCATGAGCACGAAGAGCCGGACAGGTTCTTCGTCGGGTGCATCGATTTCCAAACCTTGCTCCAGGCGCACGGCGGAGAGCGCCACTCCCTTGAACACTCCGGGAAGCGGCTGGGTCGAGTGCGGAATGGCGATGCCGTGCCCGATGGCGGTGCTGCATAGGCCTTCCCGTTCGATGAGGGCTGAAAGTGCCGCCGTGCGGTCGATCACCGAACCGCATCCCGCGGCAAGGTCGACGAGTCGCTCGAGAACTTCCTGCTTACTCTTCAGGCTGACACCAGTCGCAACCGCTTCGGGTCTCAGCAGGCTACTCACCAGCATGATGGACTCCTCTCGACAATCCAGGGCGGCGGCATTCTGCATGACCGGAATGCCGGTGTCAATAGCGACCCTCGGCACCTTGCTGACCCGTCGAGGAACGGCTATCTTGCATCCTCTCGGCGTTGGAGAACGTGCCACGAGTGGTCTTCGGCCGCGCACTCAGCGAGGATTTTCATGCGAATAGTCCAGATCCTGGTTCCCATCGCGCTCCTCTCGGGTGGGAGCGGTCCTGCGGATGCTGCCGAACGATGGTACAACTACTACGCCGACGGCCTCCGCCTCGCGAAGGAACAGAAGTACGCCCAGGCCATCGTCGCCTTTGAACAGGCGCTGGAAGGTGTGTATCAAGACCAGGGGAAGAAGATTCAGACATACGGAATGCACTTCATCGACTACCATCCGCACCGCGAGATCGGGATCGCCGCACACCACCTGGGGGACGTCGCTCGGGCCCGCGAAGAGCTGGATTTGGCCTTGGCGTACACCCCAAATGATGATCGGGCGAAGGAGTTCTTCGCGATGGTCACTGAAGGGGCGCCGCCTCCAACTCGCGCCCCGACTGCCTCTGACCCCGCAGAACCTGAGCTGTCGATCACGGATCTGCAGGGAATCCAACGGGCATTGTCGTACAAGGGTTACTACTCGGGCGCCATCGACGGGATCTTCGGCGGCGGCAGCACGGCCGCGTTGAAGGCCTTCCAGCAGGACAACCGGCTTCCCCCCACGGGTGAATTGGACGAGAAGACCCGGTCCAAGATCAGGAAGATCAAGATACCCAAGGACTTCGGCGCGCTCCCGGAGCCAGGAGCGAAGAAGCCGCCCGCCGTCACTCCGACTACGACACCGCCGCCGAGCCAGAGCCAACCCGCGGGGCCCGCGCCGCGGCGGCCGTACGGCAAGGTTCAACGGGTCGTGCCGTATCTGTCCGTCGGCGTGATTCCGATGACTGCCGCCAAGGGTGCGGAGGATCTGGGCGGACTTGTCGCTGAGCGCATGGTCACATCGCTGGTGGAGTATCAGCGATTCCAGGTGAACGAGCGCGTGCAGATGGACAAGGTGCTGAAGGAACTCAAGTTCGGGCTTACTGACCTGGTCGACCCCGCGACCGCCGCCAGACTCGGCAAGCAGGCGGGGGTCGACTGTCTGGTCATGGGGAGCGTGAGCAGGGCCGGCGCCACGGTAGACATGGATCTCCGGCTGGTCGACACGGAGACCGGCGAGGTGATGGCCGCGCGTTCGGGGCAGTGCCCTGACTCGAATCCGACCCAGCTTCGTCAGGCAGTGTCGGACATCGCCGCCTATTTCGCCAACATTCTCCCGCTGATCGAAGGTTCGGTGGTCAAGGTGGACCCAGACGGCGCCATCTATGTCGGGCTCGGATCCAAACAAGGCATGCGGAAAGGCATGAAGCTTCATGTCTTCACCGAGGGCGACCCCATCGTCCATCCGGTCACGGGTGCGTCCTTGGGAAGAACCCGACGCAGCAAGTCTCAGGTCGTGCTGACTGAAGTAATGGAAATGTACTCGGTGGCGCGGCCGGTCGAGGGTGAAGAGGCGGCGGTCGCGGTCAACGACCTCGTCGTGACGAAGTAGCCTATGCGAAGACGCCTATGCCTGGCGAAGCTCCCGGCCTCCGCGCTCTTCCTGTCCCGGACCATCCGCGCCCAGGAGGAACTGCCGACCGTGGGAGGAGTGGACGCCTTCGCCCTTGAGGATCAAACGCGGGTGGTCATCGAGCTGGGCGGTGAGTGTCCGTTCGAGGTGCACCAGGGTCCCCCTGCCCGAGTGATCCTGCGGAACGCCCTCTACCTCCCCGTTGAGGACACCCGCGTGCTCTCGGCAGGCCCCGTGCGAAGTTACCGCATCTACACCCCCACCGACGAGTCCTTCAAGACGATTCTGGAGTTCGATGCTGCCGCGGGTTCCCGGCTCGACGCCCGCATGGCGGGAACCCCGCCCCGCCTGATCATCGACGTGCTGGGTCCATCTCTGGCGCCGCAAACGACCAGCACGTCCCCGGAACTGGCCCGGCTGGAGGAACAGGCACAGAGGGAAATGGACGGATTCCGGGCACGGAGTGCCGATGGAAGGCTGGGCTTGAAGATCCGCAACATCGTGATAGATCCAGGGCACGGCGGGCACGATCCGGGGGCGGTCGGCCTGAAGGGCACCAAAGAGAAAGACATCACCCTGGAGGTCGGCCGAAGGTTGGCCGCGCGGCTCGATCGCGCGGGGTTCGCCAGGGTTTCCCTGACCCGCACAGACGACTCCTACCTCAACCTCTCCGACCGCACGGCCGTCGCCAACCAGTACGGCGCGGACCTCTTCGTGTCCCTCCACTGCAATGCCAACGAGAACCGCAAGGCGGTCGGTTCGGAAACCTTCTTCTGCTCGGAGGCCGCCTCCAGCGAGGAGGCCGAGCGAGTGGCGGCATTTGAGAATAGTTTCGCCGAGCCCGAAGAGCTGACACGGGAGGAGAGCATCGTCGACATCGAGTGGGTGCTCTTCAAGCTGCAGAGGAAGCTGCTCTGGAGGGATGCCGCGCGGCTCGCCGCCGACATCCAGGAGGCGCTGAAGATAGGCATCCCCGTAAGAAGCCGCGGCGTGCACAGCGCGGGCTTCTTCGTCCTCAAGAAGGCGCGCATGCCCTCCGTGCTGATCGAAACGGCCTTCATCAGCAACCCCGAGGAGGAAGCGCTCTTGGGGAAGGCCGATGCACAGGAGCGGCTGGCGGAGAGCATTGCCTCCCGTCTGTCGGCGTACGCGGCATGAGCCCCCTCCTCACCCTGCCACTCCTGATTGGCCTGGCTCTGGCGGGTGCACCCGGTGATGCCACGCGGCTGGTACTCGATGCAGATCTTGACCACGTGTCGGGCCAGTTGCCCGCTGCGCGCGCCAAGCTTGCGCAGGCCATCACCATCGACCCGGGAAACGTCTACGCGCGAAATCTCCTGGGCCTGGTGCTGCTGAAGCTTGGCGATATCGGCGGGGCATCGAGTCAGTTCGACTATGTTCAGGCACTTGATCCCGGGAACGAGACCGCCTGCATGTGGCGGGGCGTCATCGACCTTCATGGAGAACGGATCGAAGAGGCCCGCGGGCAGTTCCAGGCGATTATCCAGGCCGATTCCAGCAACGCGACGGCCCACTATTTCATGGGGGTCCTCTATCTCCTCCGGGGCCACATTGAGGAAGCCCTGACCCATCTGAGACGATCGCGGGATGCGGATGCCCGGGAGCCGGAGACGCACATGAAGCTGGGGTCCGTGCTTTTCCGACTCGGGCTGCTGGCCAATGCCGAGCTGTCCTACCGCCGGGCGCTGGAACTCGACTCCCGGCATCAGGAGGCGCGCAATGCCCTCGGGTGGGTGCTGCACGCCAAAGGCGAGACGCAGGAGGCGATCGAGCAGTGGCGGAAGGTGCTCCAGATCAATCCCAACAGCCAGGAGGCCAAGTTTAACCTCACCAAGGTCTATGCTGATCTCGCGCTGGAGGCGCAGAGGAGAGGCGAGCTTGCCGAGGCGTGTGGCCTTTGGAGACGGATTCTCGCCCTCGATCCGTCCAACCGCGGCGCGAGACAGTACCTCGATACCCACTGCAAGTGACAGGAGGAACGCCATGCATCCCTTCGTGACCGGTCTCATCCTCGTGGTGCTCGCCGCGAGCGCGGCCGCCCAGGAGACAGCGTCGCCTCTGATGGATGTCCAGCAGGGAGCTGACTACACCGCCAAGGTCGACTGGGTGAACGGGTATGTCGAGGTCGTCGGGGAGGCGACATGCGATCCCACGATGGCGGTGAACCAGGGTCATTGTTATACCATGGCGCTGAAGGCGGCCAGGGCTCTGGCC